>NZ_CAMHZL010000005.1:0-184738 GCF_946190155.1 Streptococcus mitis | reverse complement strand
CTCGGGAAGTAGCTCAGCTTGGTAGAGTACTTGGTTTGGGACCAAGGTGTCGCAGGTTCGAATCCTGTCTTCCCGATACATGGCGGTGTAGCTCAGCTGGCTAGAGCGTCCGGTTCATACCCGGGAGGTCGGGGGTTCGATCCCCTTCGCCGCTATATTGATCTTGTTGGACCTTTAGCTCAGCTGGTTAGAGCTCTCGGCTCATAACCGAGTGGTCGTAGGTTCAAGTCCTACAAGGTCCATTTAAATAATATGGAGGATTACCCAAGTCCGGCTGAAGGGAACGGTCTTGAAAACCGTCAGGCGTGTAAAAGCGTGCGTGGGTTCGAATCCCACATCCTCCTTTTGTATTAACGCGGGATGGAGCAGCTCGGTAGCTCGTCGGGCTCATAACCCGAAGGTCGTAGGTTCAAATCCTGCTCCCGCAATAAGGCTCGGTAGCTCAGTTGGTAGAGCAATGGATTGAAGCTCCATGTGTCGGCGGTTCGATTCCGTCTCGCGCCATTTTTATTAATAGTATGTATGCGGGTGTAGTTTAGTGGTAAAACTACAGCCTTCCAAGCTGTTGTCGCGAGTTCGATTCTCGTCACCCGCTTTGAACTTTGTTCAATTACCAAGTTTTTTAACTTGGGCGCGTAGCTCAGGTGGTTAGAGCGCACGCCTGATAAGCGTGAGGTCGGTGGTTCGAGTCCACTCGTGCCCATTAATAGGAGAATTACTCAAGAGGCTGAAGAGGACGGTTTGCTAAATCGTTAGGTCGGGTAACTGGCGCAAGGGTTCGAATCCCTTATTCTCCGTTTGTATGAGGGTTTATAACCCTCTTTTTTTATATTTTTAAGAATAGTAGAATAAAAACTTCAGATTTGTAAAACTTAATTGGATTACTTATCTGAAGTTTTTTTGGGCTCTTTGTCAACTGTAGTGGGCTGCAGAAAAGCTAAAATCTTTATATATTGTCGATTTTATGGTTGTGCTAGTTTATTATTACTTCCAACTCTTGAGTGAAATTTCTCCGCTATTGAGCCAGATTTCTTTTCCGTTATCACATTGAACTAAAAGTTTGCCATTTTCTGAGATATCTTTAGCCAGTCCCTTGTGGTCTTTTTGATCTAGTGTGAAAGTCACTTCTTTTCCTAGAACGAATGACTGTTTTTTATATAGGTATAATAACTCATCTGCTGGCGTTTTGAAGAAAGAACGCCAGATTTCTATGATTAATTCATTTCTGGTAATAGGTGCTGGAGCTTTGAATAAACTAGCAGCTTTTTCTTTTAATTCTTGAGGGAAGTCTTTAATAGTAAAGTTGATTCCTACTCCAATAATGATATCTGTGACTAAGCCTGTTTCTACAGATGTCGTTGCCTCAGTGAGGATTCCTCCAATTTTATGATTTTTGAGGTAGATGTCATTGACCCATTTTATGTCGACATCTATTAAAGTTAGGTTCTTAATGGCTTTGTAGATAGCTCCTGCTACAAGTAGTGTGTAGGATGGTAATTTCTCATAGGGAAGATTTGGTTTGAGATGGAGTGTCATATAAATGCCACCTTGGGGTGAGTAGAAAGAACGTTGAAAACGGCCTCGGCCAGCTGTTTGATAGGAAGCTAGATAGAGGGTGTTTGCTTCATTTCCTAAATCAATTGCTTCTTTTGCATCGAGTTGTGTTGATCTTGTTTCGGGTTTAAAACTGATTTTAATTGGAAGATTTTGTTCTAGAAGTTCTGGAAGAATAAGATCCCCATTCACCAGTTTATAGCCTTTGTTTTTGATACTATCAATTTCAATGCCTTCTTGTTCTAAACGCTTGATGGCTTTCCAAATTGATGTTCGGGTCAGTGATAGTTCTTCTGCAATCTTTTCTCCGCTGATATAGTCGGTTTCTTTAGCTAGAATTTTGTAGACGGCTTGGTAGGATTTCATAGTGTTTCCTTTCTCACTAGTTGGTGTTGAGAATATTCTTTTCTTGTTTGACTTGGAGTCTGATTAAAGTATTGTTTATAAGCTTTCGAAAAATGTAGTGGATCTGAAAAGCCTACCGAGTATGCAATTACCTTGATTGACTCTTGGGTATTTTCGAGGAGTTGTTTAGCTCGATACATTCGAACGTATAGTAAGTATTCTTTTGGAGATAAGGTGTTAAATTCTTTGAATACGCTTGATAAGTAGCTTCTGTGAACGGATAGTTCTTTTGCTAAATCTTGAATTGTAAGTGATTGAGGATAGTGGCTATCAATTAATCGTTTGCATTCAAGATAGAGTTGGTAGGTTGATGAAATATTCTTTTTCTTCTGATTGGGAGCAATAGTTCCCAGATGAAACATCAGTTCATGGAGTTGTCCCATGATATGGAGTTGAGCTAATTCATTTGATTTGGTAATCTGAGCGAAGCGGACAATGTCTGAGATGAGTTTTGCAGTGGTCTGGGTATGACAAGTTTCAGATTGGATGAGATAGGATTGATCAGAAATTTGAGAAAGAGCAAAATAGTCAGGAGCTTTCCCTCCAGTGATTCCTAACCAGTAGTAGGCCCAAGGTTCTTTACTATCTGCTTGATAAAAGGTTAGTTCCTCTGGTTTTAATAGAAAGAAATCTCCCTCTTTTAAATCAACAATTTTACCCTTGTAATGAAATGTTCCTTGTCCTTTGGTAATGTAATGCAGAACGTATGTATCTCGAATTGCTGGACCAAAAGAGTATTTAGGTGTGCATTCCTCATATCCATAAAAGCTTAGGGAAAGGTCAATTGTTCCAGTCTGGTATTCTGAAAAAACTAGCATGTGCTACCTCCTACCTAACATTTTACCATATTCTTGAGACATTTTTCTATTTTGGAAAGCGTTTTCGGGTGATAAAATAGAGTCAATAAAGTGATGAGGTGAAGTAAATGGGAGTTAGGATAGAGCATAATCTATTTTATGTTGAGAGTAAAAATCTAAGTTTGATTATTGAAAATCGAAATGGCTACTTACTTTTGAAACATTTAGGAAAGACTATTAAGAACTATAAAGGTTCCAACAGTGTTTATGAACGAGACCATGCCTTTTCAGGAAATCCAATGGCTACTAATCGAACCTTTAGTTTAGATACTCAACGTCAAATTTTTGGACAACATGGTTTGGGTGACTTTAGAAAACCAACTTTACAGGTTCAGCATGATGCAACTGAAGTAACAGACTTTCGATTTGTAGAAGCAAAGATTTTAAAAGGTCAGAATGGTCCACAGGGCTTACCGTCTCCACATAGCATGGACGATACAGAGACTCTTGTCTTAATGTTAGAAGATTCTAAGGCTCAACTTAGTCTGAATTTGTATTATACTGCTTTTAATAATGATTCGACAATTGCTAGCTACAGTAAATTGGAAAATAATAGTAATCAGGAAGTTGTCATCCATAAAGACTTTTCTTTTGTGGCTGATTTTCCAGCGGCAGCATACGAAATAGTAACTCTGCAGGGTGCTTATGCTCGTGAAAAGACTGTTCGACGTCAACAGGTAGAACAAGGAATTTTTTCGATTAGTTCGAACCGTGGGGCTTCAGGGCATGCTCAAACACCAGCTCTTCTCTTATGTGATCAAGGAGTCACAGAGGATGCTGGAAATGTGTTTGCTATTCAACTAATGTATAGTGGAAACTTTGAAGCTTTTGTTCAAAAGAATCAATTGAATGAAGTTCGGCTGGCTATTGGGATTAATCCGGAAAACTTTTCTTGGAAGTTAGACCCTGAGGAATACTTTGAAACACCGGTAGCTTTAATGACCTATTCAGACAAGGGATTAACTGGTGTTAGTCATGAAAGTCAGAATTTTGTACTGAAGCACATTATGCCAAGTAAATTTTCTACAAAAGAACGCCCAATTCTAATTAATAACTGGGAAGCTACTTACTTTGACTTTCAGAGAGAAAAACTGTTAGAGCTAGCTGATGAAGCTAAGAAAGTTGGCATTGAACTTTTTGTATTAGATGATGGTTGGTTTGGCAATCGTTTTGATGATAATCGTGCTTTAGGTGATTGGGTTGTTAATGAGAAAAAACTGGGTGGAAGCCTAGAAAGTCTGATTTCAGCTATCCATGAAAGAGGTTTGCAGTTTGGACTTTGGTTAGAACCTGAAATGATTTCTGTAGATAGTGATTTGTATCGTAAACATCCTGACTGGGCTATTCAGGTTCCTGGTTATGAGCATACTTATTCTCGGAATCAATTAGTACTTAATCTTGCCAATCCTCAGGTAGTAGAATACTTGAAAAATGTCTTAGATCAACTCCTATCTTATCATGAGATTGATTATATTAAATGGGATATGAATCGTAATATGACCAACCTAGGAAATGGCTTTACTTATCTAGAGACAAAGATGCAATCTCATCAGTACATGTTGGGGCTTTACGAACTCGTTTCTTATCTGACAGAGAAGCACAGCCATATTCTCTTTGAGTCCTGCTCTGGTGGTGGTGGACGAAATGATCTGGGTATGATGCGCTATTTCCCACAAGTCTGGACTAGTGATAATACTGATGCTATTGCACGTTTACCAATTCAATACGGTTCATCTTATCTCTATCCAACCATTTCTATGGGGGCTCATGTGTCAGCAGTACCGAATCATCAGATGGGGCGAACGACACCATTAGAAACACGTAGTCATGTAGCAATGATGGGAAATTTGGGATATGAGCTTGATTTGACAAGTTTATCAGATGAAGAGAAAGCTGAGATTGCTAATCAGGTGAACTTGTATAAAGAATTACGACCAGTAGTTCAGTTAGGACAACAGTATAGGTTAATCAATCCCGAGTCTGCATCCAATGAAGCAGCTGTACAATTTAATTACAAAAATCAAACGATTGTAACCTACGTTCGCGTTTTGTCAGTTGTAGAGACCATGGAAACAACTTTAAAGTTAAAAGATTTGGATGAAGAGGGACTGTATGAATTACAGGAAAATGGAGAAGTTTACTCAGGTGCAGAACTCATGTATGCAGGCTTAACTGTTATCTTATCCCAAGGAGATTTTTTGAGTAGACAGTATATTTTTAGAAGACTATAATAAAGGTGTATAAATTTATAAAGGAGGCTTTCCAATGAAATGGTATAAGAAAGCAGGTTTTCTTTTAGTCGCTGGGGCTAGTTTACTAGGTCTAGCAGCTTGTGGTCAGAATAATCAATCGACTGATGGAAAGGTAACGATTGAATTTTTTAACCAGAAGACCGAAATGGCGGATACTTTGCAAAAAATTGTAGATAATTTTGAAAAGGATCATCCTACTATTGATGTAAAACTGACGACTGTTCCGGCAGCTGGTATTGTTCTGAAGACTCGGATTTTATCAGGAGATGTTCCAGATATTGTTAATATCTATCCTCAAAATATGGATTTTCAGGAGTGGGCAAAAGCAGGTTACTTTGCAGATATGACAGGGAAATCTTATCTTGAGAATATTAAGAATGACTATGCAGAAAAGTATGCAATCAATAACAAGATTTATAGTGTGCCTTTAACTGCTAACCTTTATGGAATCTATTACAATAAAACAAAGTTTAAAGAATTAGGACTTGAGGAACCGAAGACTTTTAAAGAGTTTCAAGAGATTGTTAAAAAGATAAAAGATAGTGGGAATTCTCCGTTTGCAGTTGCAGGCAATGAAGGATGGACATTAAACGGTTATCACCAACTTTCTCTCATTACCATTACAGGCAGTGGAGACGCAGCTAATAACTATCTTCGCTTTTCAAAACCAAATGCTATTTCTGTAGATGATGCTATTTTAAAAGCAGATGCAGAACGACTAGATTTGTTGGCAGACAATGCTCAAGATGGATGGCGTGGTGCCTCTTATAATGATGCGGTGGTAGCATTCTCGAATGAAAAAGCTTTTATGATGCCACAAGGATCATGGGCATTAGCGGCAATTAATCAACAGGATCCAAAATTTGATGTGGGGATGTTTGCCTTCCCAGGAGAAGAAGTAGGAAAAGAAGTCACTGTTGGTGCAGGGGACATGGCATTATCAACTTCAGCTACGACCAAACATCCTAAAGAAACCGAAGAATTTATCAGCTATATGACTAGTCCAAAAGCTATGCAGGCATATTATGATGTAGATGGTTCACCAGTTGCTGTGAAAGGTATACAGGAAAAAGAAGATTCAGCACTTGCAGAGATTTCTAAACTAGCATTTACGGATAAACATTATGTTTGGTTGGGCCAACACTGGAATTCTGAAGAAGATTTTTTCAATCTAAGTGCAGGTTACTTGATGGATAAAAATCTGAAAAATATGGCAAACAATCTCAATGCTTTCTTTAATCCAATGAAGGCAGATTTGGACTAGAATAGGAGTTAAGATGATATGGCTATTCGAAAAATTTTAAATAAATACTGGGGTTGGACTTTTTTGCTCATCCCGCTTGCATTACAAGCTATCTTCTTTTACTTTCCGATGGTACAAGGTGCTTTCTATAGTTTGACTAACTGGACTGGATTGACCTATAATTATAAATTTGTTGGTCTGAATAACTATAAATTGCTGATGATTGATGGGAAATTCTTCACAGCCATTGCTTTTACTTTGATTTTAACCCTGGCATTGATTATTGGAGAGATTACAATTGGGATGGTTGTCGCTCGAGCCTTAAATTCTAAGATGAAAGGGCAGACCTTCTTTAGAGCATGGTTCTTTTTCCCGGCGGTTTTGTCTGGTTTGACAGTTTCCTTGATTTTTAAACAATTCTTCAACTATGGTCTTCCAACGATTGGAAAAATTTTAGGGATTAGTTTTTTACAAGAAAGTCTATTAGGAACACCGATCGGTGCGGTAGTAGCAACTATTTTTGTTCTTCTATGGCAAGGAGTAGCAATGCCAATTATTCTCTTTCTTGCTGGTCTTCAGAGTATTCCATCTGATATTTTGGAGGCGGCATCAATTGATGGTGCAACAAGCAAACAAACTTTTTGGAAGATTGAATTACCATATTTGTTGCCAACGATTTCTATGGTTTTTATCCTAGCTCTTAAGTCCGGTTTGACTGCCTTTGACCAAATTTTTGCTTTGACGAGTGGTGGTCCTAATAATGCTACAACGTCTCTTGGTCTTTTAGTCTATAACTATGCCTTCAAGAGTAATCAATATGGATATGCGAATGCAATTGCCTTGATTTTATTCTTAATTATTGGAATTGTTTCTCTTATCCAAATCAAACTATCAAAGAAATTTGAAATCTAATAGGGGAGTCTTACACATGAAAAAAGAAGAAAAATTGAATCAGTTTTGGAAGTATGTTCTCTTGATAGTAGGTGGTATTCTCATACTTGTTCCTTTGTTGGTAACGGTTTTTAGTTCCTTCAAGACAACCAAGGATATCATGAATCATTTCTTTGGTTTGCCCAATCCTTTTACATTAAGCAATTATGAACGATTGGTTTCGGATGGGATTGGAGGCTATTTCTGGAATTCAGCTGTTATTACGGTGTTATCATTGATTGTAGTAGCCTTCTTTATACCAGCTGCAGCCTATTCCATTGCTCGAAATATGTCCAAGAAAAAAGCCTTTGCAATTATGTATTCACTATTGATTTTAGGGATATTTGTTCCATTTCAGGTGATTATGATTCCTATCACAGTTATGATGAGCAAACTCGGCCTGGCAAATATGTGGGGGTTGGTACTACTTTATCTAACTTATGCAATTCCACAGACTCTCTTCTTGTATGTTGGTTATATTAAAATCAGTGTACCAGATAGTTTAGATGAAGCTGCAGAAATTGATGGGGCTGATCGATTTACAACTTACCGTCGGATTATTTTTCCAATGCTGAAGCCCATGCATGCTACAACCTTGATTATCAATGCATTATGGTTCTGGAATGACTTTATGTTGCCATTGTTAATTTTGAATAAGGATTCCAAGCTGTGGACTTTGCCTCTCTTCCAGTACAACTACCAAGGTCAGTATTTTAATGACTATGGGCCAAGTTTTGCATCCTATATTGTAGGAATTGTAACAATTACTGTCGTCTACCTCATCTTCCAAAAACATATTATTTCAGGCATGAGCAACGGAGCAGTGAAGTAAGAAGAACTCATAGAATCTATAGTCTTTGACACAGAGGAAGGGTTCAGCTTGTTGATAATTCTATGTAGAAAACAAGAAAGTAGTACTTAGTTTATCACAGTCTATATTAGTACGAGTTTGATGATAAACAGAGATTTAATACTCAATGAAAATCAAAGAGCAAACTAGGAAGCTAGCCGCAGGTTGCTCAAAGCACAGCTTTGAGGTTGCAGATAAAGCTGACGTGATTTGAAGAGATTTTCGAAGAGTATAACATGAACTTGATTTACGAAGCCAAGTCATATAAGACTTGGCTTCAATTAGAAAAAGGAGAGTAATGATGCCAATTCAGAATAAAACCATGTTGATTACCTATTCAGATAGTCTGGGAAATAATCTTAAAGACTTATATGAGAATTTGGAAGAGTATTTTGGAGATGCTATTGGGGGAGTTCACCTTCTACCATTTTTCCCATCAACAGGTGATCGTGGATTTGCGCCAGTTGACTACGACGAAGTGGATTCAGCTTTTGGTGATTGGGAGGATGTTAAGCGTTTAGGTGAGAAATATTATCTTATGTTTGACTTTATGATTAATCATATTTCTCGTCAATCTAAGTATTATAAGGACTATCAAGAAAAACATGAAGCCAGTGAATTTAAAGATCTCTTTTTAAACTGGGATAAGTTTTGGCCAGAAAACCGTCCGACACAGTCTGATGTAGATTTAATTTACAAGCGTAAGGATCGTGCACCAAAGCAAGAGATTGTTTTTGAAGATGGGTCAGTCGAACATTTGTGGAATACCTTTGGTGAGGAGCAGATTGATCTTGATGTGACCAAAGAAGTAACTATGGAATTTATCCGTAAGACCATTCAGCACTTGGCAAGTAATGGGTGTGATTTGATTCGTCTAGACGCCTTTGCTTATGCAGTGAAGAAATTGGATACTAATGATTTCTTTGTAGAACCAGATATTTGGGATTTATTGGACAAAGTTCGAGATATCGCTGCTGAGTATGGGACAGAGCTCTTACCTGAGATTCATGAACATTATTCGATTCAGTTTAAAATAGCAGACCATGATTACTATGTTTATGATTTTGCTCTTCCAATGGTGACACTTTATACTCTTTACAGTTCCAGAACAGAGCGTTTGGCTAAGTGGTTAAAGATGAGCCCAATGAAGCAATTTACGACGCTAGACACCCATGATGGGATTGGAGTGGTGGATGTCAAGGATATCTTGACAGATGAGGAGATTGACTATGCTTCAAATGAACTCTATAAGGTTGGAGCTAATGTCAAACGTAAGTACTCCAGTGCCGAGTATAATAATTTAGATATCTACCAAATCAATTCAACCTATTATTCTGCGCTTGGAGATGATGATGTCAAGTATTTCCTTGCACGATTAATTCAAGCATTTGCTCCAGGTATTCCTCAAGTTTACTATGTAGGTCTATTAGCAGGCAAGAATGATTTGAAATTATTAGAAGAAACTAAAGTAGGTCGAAATATTAATCGTCATTACTATAGCAATGAGGAAATAGCAGAAGAAGTCCAACGTCCTGTAGTGAAGGCCCTTCTCAATCTATTTTCTTTCCGTAATCGATCAGTAGCATTTGATTTAGAAGGAACTATTGACGTTGAAACACCAACAGCCCACAGCATTGTAATCAAACGTCAAAATAAAGATAAGTCCGTAACAGCAGTAGCAGAAATTGATTTGCAAAATCAGACTTATCGAGTAATTGAGAACGGAATTGAAGTAACATTTTGAAGACTTGATATGGTTGATAAAATAGGGTTTTTATTTTAGAAAACGTTTCCTTTGTTTTCAAATTGCTAAAAAAGTGGTACAATAAAGGGTAGCTTACTATTATCTGAATCAACTGATTTGGAGAGAAAGGATTCATTTTGAAATCAATAGGCTTTATTGAAAAGCTGAAAGGGTTGTCTAGTAAAGAGCTGATTTTATTGGGAATTATCCTGAGTATCTTTTTACCCTTTTATCTTTTTGTAGTTGTATTCTGTTTATATATTATCAGTTTAATTTTCACAGGAGACATGAAAAGTATTCTTCAGAAAATGGGGGAGCATCCGATGCTACTTCTTTTTCTTGGCTATAGTACTGTTATATCCGTTTTTGCACAAAATTGGATGGGAGTTGTGGCCTCAGTAGGAATTTTTCTATTTACTGTTTTCTTTTTGCATTATCAGTCGATTTTATCACATAAATTCTTTCGATTGATTTTGCAGCTCGTCTTGTTTGGTAGCGTTTTGTCAGCTGCTTTTGCGAGTTTAGAACATTTCCAAATTGTGAAGAAATTCAACTATGCTTTTCTTTCACCTAACATGCAGGTGTGGCATCAGAATCGTGCAGAAGTGACCTTCTTTAATCCTAATTATTATGGAATTATTTGTTGTTTCTGTATCATGATTGCCTTCTATCTGTTTACAACGACCAAGTTGAATTGGTTGAAAGTATTCTGTGTGATTGCAGGCTTTGTGAATCTCTTTGGTTTGAACTTTACGCAAAATCGAACTGCCTTTCCTGCTATTATCGCTGGTGCCATTATCTATCTCTTTACGACCATTAAAAACTGGAAGGCCTTTTGGCTTAGTATTGGGGTCTTTGCGATTGGCTTGAGCTTCCTCTTTTCTAGTGATTTGGGAGTTCGGATGGGGACTTTAGACTCTTCTATGGAAGAACGCATTTCTATCTGGGATGCTGGGATGGCCTTGTTTAAGCAAAATCCTTTTTGGGGTGAAGGGCCATTGACCTACATGCACTCGTATCCTCGGATAAATGCTCCTTATCATGAACATGCTCACAGTCTTTATATTGATACGATTCTGAGTTACGGAATTGTAGGGACTATTTTACTAGTTTTGTCTTCTGTGGCTCCTGTTCGCTTGATGATGGATATGAGTCAGGAGTCGGGGAAACGTCCGATTATCGGCCTTTATCTCTCTTTCCTTACAGTGGTTGCTGTGCACGGAATCTTTGACTTGGCTCTCTTCTGGATCCAGTCAGGCTTCATTTTCTTGCTAGTTATGTGCAGTATTCCATTGGAGCATCGAACGTTGGTATCGGACATGACGGATTAAGTTTTATAAGATTGAAATCTTCTACCTTGGGTAGGAGGTTTTTTTACTGGGAAAAATTATTTCTAAATCGAAATAGTTGACAGATGGAATGACAGGTGTTACAATTATTTCATTCGTTTCGATATCGAAATAAATTGGAGGTGTCATGAAAGATAGTCATTTGCTAGCCCATCATATTCGTTTGTTGAATGGGAGAATTTTTCAAAAGTTACTGAGCCAAGATCCTGAAGCTCTTTATCGGAGTGAACAGGGGAAGATTTTAGCGGTTTTATGGAATAGTGAAACTGGCTGCGCAACTGCGACAGATATTGCTCTGGCAACTGGGCTTGCTAACAATACACTGACGACGATGATTAAAAAACTAGAGGAACAAAATCTTGTAGCTATTAGTCCATGTGGAGAAGATAAGCGTAAGAAGTATTTGGTTTTAACAGAGTTGGGGCAGTCTCAGAAAGAAGTGGGGCATCGTGTCAGTCAGAAATTGGATACGATCTTTTACAAAGGATTCACCGAGGAAGAAATTCGCCAATTTGAAGGTTTTCGAGAAAGAATTTTGGCTAATCTGAAAGAGGAGGAAAATGAGGTTTAGAATATAGCAAATTAGCTGTTTATAAGCAAATGCCACTTTTGAATTTGTTTTCCAACTCTTAGGACAAGGAAACTATGTGGTTAGCTATGGTCAGACTCAGATTGATGGAGTTGCTTATGCCCAGTACCATATCTTCCATCTAGAAAACGGGAAAATTGTGGAACATTGGGACAATAAGGAAGTCATGCCTAAGGTAGAAGACTTGACCAATAGAGGAAAGTTTTAAATTGAGGATACAGAATGATTGAATACAAGAATGTAGCGCTACGCTACACAGAAAAAGATGTCTTAAGAGATGTAAATTTACGGATTGAGAATGGGGAATTTATGGTTTTAGTTGGTCCATCTGGCTCAGGTAAGACGACCATGATCAAGATGATTAACCGTCTCTTGGAACCAACTGATGGAAATATTTATATGGATGGCAAGCGCATCAAAGACTATGATGAGCGTGAACTTCGCCTTTCTACTGGTTATGTTTTACAGGCCATTGCTCTGTTTCCGAATCTAACGGTTGCGGAAAATATCGCCCTGATTCCTGAGATGAAGGGGTGGAGCAAGGAAGATATTGCTCAGAAAACAGAAGAGCTTTTGGCTAAGGTTGGCTTGCCAGTAGCTGAGTATGGGCATCGACTTCCGAGTGAATTATCTGGTGGGGAACAGCAACGGGTCGGTATTGTTCGTGCTATGATTGGTCAGCCTAAGATTCTCCTCATGGATGAACCCTTTTCAGCCTTGGATGCTATTTCGAGAAAACAGTTGCAGGTTCTGACTAAAGAATTGCATAAAGAGTTTGGGATGACAACGATTTTTGTGACCCATGATACGGATGAGGCCTTGAAGTTGGCGGACCGTATTGCTGTCTTGCAGGATGGAGAGATTCGCCAGGTAGCGAATCCTGAGACAATTTTAAAAGCACCTGCCACAGAATTTGTAGCAGATTTGTTTGGAGGTAGTGTTCATGACTAATTTAATTGCAACTTTTCAGGATCGTTTTAGTGATTGGTTGACAGCTCTATCTCAACATTTGCAGTTGTCACTATTGACCCTGTTACTAGCTATTTTTATCGCGATTCCTTTGGCTGTTTATCTTCGCTATCATGAGAAGTTGGCGGATTGGGTTTTGCAGATTGCAGGGATTTTCCAGACTATTCCGTCACTGGCCTTGTTAGGGCTCTTTATTCCCTTGATGGGAATTGGAACCTTGCCTGCTTTGACAGCTCTAGTGATTTATGCGATCTTCCCGATTTTACAAAATACCATCACTGGGCTGAAAGGAATTGATCCGAACCTGCAAGAGGCTGGGATTGCCTTTGGGATGACTAGGTGGGAGCGACTCAAGAAGTTTGAAATTCCACTTGCTATGCCTGTTATGATGTCTGGGATTCGGACGGCAGCGGTCTTGATTATCGGTACGGCCACCTTGGCTGCCTTGATTGGTGCAGGGGGACTGGGTTCCTTTATCCTTTTGGGAATTGACCGTAATAATGCCAGTCTGATTTTGATTGGGGCCCTTTCTTCTGCAGTGCTTGCCATTGCCTTTAACTTCCTGCTAAAAGTGATGGAAAAAGCAAAATTGCGGACGATTTTTTCAGGTTTTGCCTTGGTGACAATATTACTCGGTCTGTCTTATAGTCCAGCTCTCTTAGCTCAAAAAGAGAAAGAAAACTTGGTTATTGCTGGAAAATTGGGTCCAGAACCAGAAATTTTGGCCAATATGTATAAACTCCTCATTGAGGAAAATACCAGTATGACTGTGACTGTTAAACCGAATTTTGGGAAAACAAGCTTCCTTTATGAAGCTCTGAAAAAAGGCGATATTGACATCTATCCAGAATTTACAGGAACGGTGACTGAAAGTTTACTTCAGCCATCACCTAAAGTAGGTCATGAGCCAGAGCAGGTTTATCAGGTAGCGCGTGATGGCATTGCCAAACAGGATCATCTAGCCTATCTCAAACCTATGTCTTATCAAAATACCTACGCTGTAGCCGTTCCAAAAAAGATTGCTCAAGAATATGGCTTGAAGACCATTTCGGACTTGAGAAAAGTTGAAGGGCAGTTGAAAGCAGGTTTTACACTTGAGTTTAATGACCGTGAAGATGGAAATAAGGGCTTGCAATCAATGTATGGTCTCAATCTCAATGTAGCTACCATGGAACCAGCCCTTCGCTATCAGGCTATTCAGTCAGGTGATATTCAAATCACGGACGCCTATTCGACTGATGCGGAATTGGCGCGTTATGATTTGCAAGTCTTGGAAGATGACAAGCAACTCTTCCCACCTTATCAAGGAGCTCCACTGATGAAAGAAGCTCTTCTCAAGAAACATCCAGAGTTGGAAACAGTTCTCAATAAACTGGCTGGTAAAATTACTGAAAGCCAGATGAGCCAGCTCAACTACCAAGTCGGTGTTGAAGGCAAGTCAGCAGAGCAAGTAGCCAAGGAGTTTCTACAAGAACAAGGTTTGTTGAAGAAATAGTTTGAAAATGTCAAACTCAACTTTGTTAAACGACCATATAGAAAACTGCTCAGACAATGTTGTCTGGGCTTTTTTGATTGTTGAAAAGATGAAAACTCAGTAGCCTAGAAATAAGGCAACTGAGCTCTACTCTGTATTCAATTTTTAGGAATGAGAAGGTCTAGATAAAACTGGACAACTTCCTGGTATGTAAAGTCTTGTCCTTTTTTGAGCCACCAGGTCAATGTCTCGATAAAGTTGGACACGACCAAGTGTTGGAGGTAAGAAGTAGGCAGATTAGTGTGGGCTTCTTTTAACTCATCAGCCAACATGGGATAGACATGGTGTTCTAGCTCTTTATGGAGTTGACGGAGGAAGTAGTCATTTTTGGAAAATAGCAGACTAGTGATATGGTCTTGGTTTTTCTGAAAATGCAGAAAGAGGTGGGCGAGATAATCCTCGGTAGAAACGGATCGTTCTCTTTCAAAGAGGTGATGGAAGAGGTAGCGACAGAGCTCATCCAGAAGTAGCTCCTTGCTCTCATAGTGACAGTAAAAGGTAGAACGTCCCACATCTGCGAGATCAATGATATCCTGAACAGTAGTAGCCTCGTAGCCCTTAGCATTCAAAAGTTGTAGAAAAGCTTGATAGATAGCTTTTTTTGTTTTACTGATACGGCGGTCAATCTTAGTCATATGGACATTTGAGGCAAATTGTTCAGAACTGAATAAAGCTGACGCTTTGCTTCTATCCTTTCTTTGAGTTTTAGTGGATAATGATAATGAACAAGATGTTCATGAATCTATTATAACAAAGGAATGAGAAATATGAAGGCAAAATATGCTATTTGGTTAGCTTTTTTCTTAAATTTGACTTATGCCATTGTCGAGTTTATTGCAGGTGGAGTATTTGGTTCGAGCGCTGTTCTTGCTGACTCTGTGCATGACTTGGGAGATGCGATTGCAATTGGAATATCAGCTTTTCTAGAAACCATCTCTAATCGTGAAGAAGATAATCAGTACTCCTTGGGTTATAAGCGGTTTAGTCTGCTAGGAGCCTTGGTAACAGCGATAATACTCATGACAGGATCTGTTCTAGTCATTTTGGAAAATGTTACGAAGATTTTAAATCCGCAACCAGTCAATGACGAGGGGATTCTCTGGTTAGGGATTATTGCGATTACTATTAATGTGTTAGCGAGTCTAGTGGTTAGTAAGGGAAAGACAAAGAATGAGTCTATTCTGAGTCTGCATTTTCTGGAAGATACCTTGGGTTGGGTGGCTGTTATCTTGATGGCCATTATTCTTCGATTTACGGATTGGTATATCCTAGATCCGCTCTTATCGCTTGTCATTTCCATCTTCATTCTAACAAAAGCTATTCCTCGATTTTGGAGCGCACTCAAGATTTTCCTGGATGCTGTGCCAGAAGGACTAGAGACAGGTGATTTGGAGAAGGATTTGGAGGCTCTGACCAATGTCAAAAGTGTCAATCAACTTAGCATTTGGTCCATGGATGGTCTAGAAAATAATGCTATTATCCATATCTGTTTAGAGGATTGGGAGGAGATGACGGAAACAAAGAATCAAGTACGTCAGCTCTTAGAAGAAAGAGGTGTGCAGAATATTACTATCGAAGTGGACACCAGTCAAAGCAATCATGCGCAACATAAGCGAAAGGTAACAGCCTTAGGGCAATCCCATGGGCATCAACACTAGAAAAAGCGGCTGAGACAAAACTCAATTTCAAGAGAAAATGAAGTAAATCTTCATACAAAAAAACGTATAGTATCAAGGGTTTTCAATGTCTGATACTATGCGCTTTTTGCTTTTAAAGACTTTTTTTCCAGTTTCTTTGGTATCATATTTGAAAGACGCTTTCCCCAACCTCTTTCTTTGATTGATGAAAAGGTATGCTAATAAGAGAACTGATAATGATAAAAAATTTTTCGATTAGACGCAAAATGCTTGACTTGGAGTCAACTCAAAATTATATAATAAGATAAGTGAGTTAGAATAGCTTAAATTCAGTGAATGAGAGGAGGTTAGTGTATGAATATTAAATCTGCTAGTGACTTGTTGGGAATTTCAGCGGATACGATTCGGTACTATGAACGGGTTGGTCTTGTGCCACCGATTACTCGAACTGCAACTGGAATTCGTGATTTTCAAGATCATGATATTGAAGCTCTGGAATTTATTAAGTGTTTTCGTTCGGCAGGTGTCTCTGTAGATAGTTTAGTTGACTATATGTCTCTCTACCAAAAGGGGGATGAAACGCGAGAGAAAAGGCTTGGTATTTTAGAAGAGGAAAAGAAAAAATTAGAGGAGCGCTTGTCTCAGTTACAGGTGGCTTTAAATCGCTTAAATCTCAAAATTAAACTTTACAAGGAAGGAAAAATTTAAATGAAATCAGCAGTATATACAAAGGCGGGTCAGGTTGGACTTGCTACAATTGAACGTCCGCAAATTATAGACGCAGATGATGTTATTATTCGTGTAGTTCGCGCGTGCGTTTGCGGATCGGATCTGTGGAGGTACCGTAATCCAGAAACGAAAGCTGGACACAAAAATAGTGGACACGAAGCGATTGGGATTGTCGAAGAAACTGGGGAAGCCATTACGACGGTGAAGCCAGGTGATTTTGTCATCGTCCCTTTTACACATGGATGTGGTCAGTGTGATGCCTGTCGTGCAGGATTTGATGGTTCTTGTGACAATCATATTGGAAATAATCTAGGAGGGAATTTCCAAGCTGAATATATCCGTTTCCACTATGCCAATTGGGCACTTGTCAAAATACCTGGGCAACCGTCTGACTACACAGAAGGTATGCTAAAGTCCCTCTTGACTCTTGCTGATGTCATGCCGACAGGCTATCATGCGGCGCGTGTTGCTAATGTTCAAAAAGGGGATAAGGTTGTGGTCATTGGTGATGGTGCTGTAGGTCAATGTGCTGTCATCGCGGCGAAGATGCGTGGTGCATCGCAAATTATCCTTATGAGTCGTCATGAAGAGCGTCAAAAGATGGCTCTGGAGTCGGGGGCGACAGCTATTGTAGCTGAGCGAGGTCAAGAAGGTATTGCCAAGGTGCGTGAAATTCTCGGTGGCGGAGCAGACGCAGCACTTGAATGTGTTGGTACGGAGGCTGCTGTAGAACAGGCGCTAGGTGTTCTTCATAATGGAGGGCGTATGGGATTTGTAGGAGTCCCACACTATCAGAATCGTGCTCTTGGTTCGACATTTATGCAAAATATTTCTGTAGCAGGTGGTCCAGCTTCTGTCACAACCTACGATAAGCAATTTTTACTAAAAGCCGTCCTTGATGGGGATATCAATCCAGGTCGCGTCTTTACTTCAAGTTATAAACTAGAAGATATCGACCAAGCCTACAAAGACATGGATGAACGTAAGACCATTAAATCAATGATTGTGATGGATTAAAAAAAGAAAATCCTAATGGAAATTTGAGAATCTCTATTAGGATTTTTGACTTTATTATATTAGTTGAGTTATGGCAGAGTACTTTCTCTCAGAGTCAGTCTGGTTCCCAGCATGGTCAAGCTAGGGATTTTGCGACCGTGGAGTACTTCCTTGTTAAGAATATCCATGCCTGCTCTGCCCATTTCTTCGGTATAGACGGTGATGCTGGAGAGGGGAGGATAGACTTGCTTGGTCAGACTAGTGTCGTTAAAGGAAATGAGGCTGACGCGTTCTGGTAGGCTGATTCCAGCTTCTTGGAGCGCACGGAGGGCACCGATGGCTAAACTATCGCTAGCTGCGAAAAAGGCTGGTGGGAGTTGGTCTCCTAAGTTCTGAATAGCCTCCTTCATTAAGTCATAGCCAGACTGGGCAGTAAAGCTTCCTTGAAAGACCAGTTCATCATGATAGATTCCTTTTGTTTGACTGTAGTTTCTGAAATTTTCCAGCCGCTTATCCTCAATGATTTCTTCTTGGTCTGTTGTTTCCTCAAGCCCTGTTAGAATCCCGATACGGTCCATCCCTTGACTGAGGAAATAATCGACAACCTGTTTCATGGCAGTGTAAAAGTCCGTAATAATGCAGGTATGTCCCATGGAAAGTGTATCACTGTCTAGAAAGACAAGAGGCTTTTGGTATTCTTCAAAGGCAGAGATCTGAGCTCGACTAAACTTTCCGATGCAGAGAATCCCGATGACTTCCTCGCTCAGTGTAAAAGGATGGTCATTAAAATAGCGTAAAATATCATAGTCCAGTTCTTGGGCTCTTTTTTCTATGCCTAGGCGAATCTGGTAGTAGTAGAGATCGTCTAGCTCCCCTTGTTCGCTGACCCATTGGATAATGGCAATCTTTTGCTTGGGCTTGTGGGACTCGCCTGTCTTGAGGTGCTTGGTGTAGCCCAGCTCTTCAGCAACAGTTAAAATACGGTGTCTGGTTTCTTCTGTAACAGATAGACTCTGGTCGCGATTGAGGACACGGGATACGGTCGCGATAGAGACAGAGGCTAGCTGTGCAATGTCTTTTAAGGTAGCCATAAATCCTCCTTGATTAGATTAGTATATCATATTTTTCTGCTTTTTACCGATAGTTTAGTAAAATTTTAGTAAAAAGGATTGACCTTGGAAAATCCCTTGGATACAATAGAAGAAAACGATTACACGTTAATACTCTTCGAAAATCAAATTCAAACCACGTCAACGTCGCCTTGCCGTACTCAAGTACAGCCTGCGGCTAGTTTCCTAGTTTGCTCTTTGATTTTCATTGAGTATAAGGTGACTTAACGGACAGTCAAAGGAGAATTCATATGACACAACATCTTACTGCTGAAGCCCTTCGCAAGGATTTTCTTGCTGTTTTTGGTCAAGAAGCAGACCAAACATTCTTTTCACCAGGTCGTATCAATTTGATTGGTGAGCACACAGACTATAATGGTGGACATGTATTTCCAGCAGCCATTTCCTTAGGAACTTATGGGGCTGCTCGTAAACGTGATGACCAAGTCTTGCGTTTCTACTCAGCTAACTTTGAGGACAAGGGTATTATCGAAGTGCCTCTCGCCGACCTCAAGTTTGAAAAAGAGCATAACTGGACCAACTATCCAAAAGGTGTCCTTCATTTCTTGCAAGAAGCTGGACATGTGATTGACAAAGGGTTTGATTTTTATGTTTATGGGAATATCCCAAATGGTGCTGGCTTGTCTTCATCAGCGTCCTTGGAACTATTGACAGGGGTCGTGGCAGAGCATCTCTTTGATTTAAAACTAGAGCGTCTCGATTTGGTTAAAATCGGAAAACAAACAGAAAATAACTTTATCGGAGTAAATTCTGGCATTATGGACCAATTTGCTATTGGTATGGGGGCTGATCAACGTGCTATTTACCTTGATACCAATACCTTAGAGTATGATTTGGTGCCACTTGATTTGAAGGATAATGTCGTTGTTATTATGAATACCAATAAACGCCGTGAATTGGCGGACTCTAAATACAATGAACGCCGTGCTGAATGTGAAAAAGCAGTGGAAGAATTGCAAGCAGCCTTAGATATTCAGACCTTGGGTGAATTGGATGAGTGGGCCTTTGACCAATATAGCTATCTGATTAAAGATGAAAATCGTTTGAAACGTGCTCGCCATGCTGTGCTTGAAAACCAACGTACCCTCAAAGCGCAAGCAGCCCTTCAAGCAGGTGATTTGGAAACATTTGGTCGCTTGATGAATGCGTCACACGTTTCTCTAGAACATGACTATGAAGTGACTGGTTTGGAATTGGATACCCTCGTTCATACTGCTTGGGCTCAGGAAGGTGTTCTCGGTGCTCGTATGACAGGGGCAGGTTTTGGCGGATGTGCCATTGCCTTGGTGCAAAAAGATGCTGTTGATGCCTTTAAGGAAGCTGTTGGCAAACACTACGAGGAAGTAGTTGGATACGCTCCAAGCTTCTATATCGCTGAAGTTGCAGGTGGCACTCGCGTCCTTGACTAGTCAAAAGGAGGCTCTATAGTGACCTTAGTAGATAAATTTGTAACACATATTATTTCTGAAAGTTCATTTGAGGAAATGGATCGAATCTACCTGACCAATCGTGTCTTGGCACGAGTGGGAGATAGTGTTTTGGAAGTTGAGACCAATCTGGATAAATTGATTGACCTTAAGGACCAGCTGGTTGAGGAAGCCGTTCGATTAGAGACGATTGAAGATAGTCAGACTGCGCGTGAAATCCTCGGTGCTGAACTAATGGACTTGGTGACTCCTTGTCCGAGTCAGGTCAATCGTAACTTCTGGTCAACCTATGCCCACTCTCCTGAGCAAGCGATAGCGGATTTTTACCAACTCAGTCAGAAAAATGACTACATCAAACTCAAGGCTATTGCTAAAAATATTGCTTATCGTGTACCGTCTGACTACGGTGAACTTGAAATTACCATCAATCTCTCTAAGCCTGAAAAAGATCCGAAAGAGATTGCGGCAGCCAAGTTGGTGCAAGCTAGCAATTATCCTCAGTGTCAGCTTTGTCTAGAGAATGAGGGCTACCATGGTCGAGTCAACCACCCAGCCCGTAGCAATCACCGAATTATCCGCTTTGAAATGGCGGGTCAGGAGTGGGGGTTCCAGTATTCGCCCTATGCTTATTTTAATGAGCACTGTATCTTTTTAGATGGTCAGCATCGTCCCATGGCCATTAGTCGTCAGAGCTTTGAGCGTCTGCTGGCTATCGTAGAGCAGTTTCCGGGCTATTTTGCTGGCTCTAATGCCGACTTGCCGATTGTGGGGGGGTCTATTCTAACTCATGATCATTATCAGGGAGGCCGTCACGTATTTCCTATGGAATTGGCTCCCTTGCAAAAGACCTTTCAATTTGCTGGTTTTGAGCAGGTTAAGGCTGGGATTGTCAAGTGGCCAATGTCAGTGTTGCGTTTGACTTCAGATTCCAAAGAAGATTTGATCAATTTGGCTGATAAGATTTTACAGGAATGGCGCCAGTATTCAGATTCTGCAGTGCAGATTTTGGCAGAGACAGACGAGACACCGCATCATACCATCACCCCAATTGCACGTAAGCGTGATGGCCAGTTTGAGTTGGACTTGGTCTTGCGAGACAATCAGACATCGTCAGAGCATCCTGATGGCATCTATCATCCCCACAAGGATGTCCAACATATCAAGAAGGAAAATATCGGCTTGATTGAGGTCATGGGCTTGGCTATTTTGCCACCTCGTTTGAAGGCAGAAGTGGAGCAAGTTGCCAGCTACCTCGTGGGAGAAGAGGAGACAGTTGCCGACTATCATCAGGAATGGGCAGACCAACTTAGAGCCCAATATCCAGACATAACAGATAAAGAAAAAGCCCTTGAAATCGTCAAGGACTCTGTTGGTGCTATCTTTGTGCGTGTACTTGAGGATGCAGGAGTCTACAAGCAGACAGAACAAGGACAGGCAGCCTTTATGCGCTTTGTGGAGCAGGTTGGAATTTTGCCAGACTAGGAGCTTTCTCCTTTCACAGTCCTATAAAAAGTAGTATCATAGTGACGTTTGAAATATCAGGAGGAAACGATGAAAGATTTTCATTTTGACGCTATATCTGCCTTTGAAAATTACGAAATTGAACAAATGAGAGATGGTCACGTTGTGGTGACGACTAAAGTAGTGGACTCGTCGCTCAACTACTATGGCAATGCCCATGGTGGCTATCTCTTTACCCTTTGCGACCAGATTAGTGGTTTGGTAGTCATTTCGCTAGGACTAGACGGAGTAACACTCCAGTCCTCTATCAATTACCTCAAGGCAGGAAAACTCGACGATGTGCTGACCATTAAAGGAGAATGTGTCCATCAAGGTCGCACAACCTGTGTAGTAGATGTCGATATTATCAATCAAGAAGGCAGAAATGTCTGCAAGGCAACCTTTACCATGTTTGTCACAGGCCAACGGTCAGAAGAAAGACAGGTAAGGATATAGATAAACAAAAAAGAGGCTCACACCTCTTTTTCTTATTTCTTTTTATGATTTAATACGGCGTTGAGGACAATGGCAAGTAGGCTGGCGACGACGATTCCGTTTGAGAAGAACATTTGGAAGGCTGTCGGAATGCTGACAAAGAGATTACTGTTGTTGAGTCCGACACCTGCAGCGATTGATACAGCTGCGATAAGGAAGTTATGTTCATTGTTAGCAAAGTCAACACGAGCGAGGATTTGCATCCCTTGAATAGATACAAAACCAAACATCACCAGCATGGCACCGCCGAGGACAGGGCTTGGAATGATTTGGGCAAGGGCACCAAACTTAGGAAGCAGTCCAAGGAGAACCAGGAAACCAGCTGCGTAGTAGATTGGCAGGCGAGTCTTAATACCTGACAATTTAACCAAACCAACGTTTTGTGAAAATCCGGTGTAAGGGAAGGTGTTAAAGATTCCTCCGAGAAGTACGGCTAAACCTTCTGCACGGTAACCGTTACGCAGGCGCGTGCTGTCGATTGGATCTTTTGTGATATCAGACAAGGCTAGATAAACACCAGTAGACTCAACCATAGACACTGTTGCGATGATACACATCATGACAATAGATGAGATTTCAAAGGTTGGCATCCCAAAGTAGAGTGGAGTTGGGACATGGACAAGTGGTGCTGCCGTAACAGGAGAGAAGTCCACCAAACCCATGCTAGCAGCAATGGCTGTTCCAACAACTAGACCAATCAAAATGGAGATAGACTTGATAAATCCTTTGGTAAAGATGTTAATCAAGAGGATAATCAGAACAGTAATAGCGGCAAGCAAGAGACTTTGACCAGTTGGCTCTGGAACGTTATTTCCCATATTTCCAATAGCGACAGGAATCAAGGTTAAACCAATTGTTGTAATAACAGAACCTGTTACGATAGATGGGAAGAGATTGGCCACTTTTGAGAAGATGCCTGAAACAAGAACAACGTAAATCCCTGATGCGATAAGAGCACCAAACATAGCACCACTACCATGGCTTTGCCCAATCATAATCAAAGGAGCGACCGACTGGAAGGCAACGCCGAGAACGACTGGTAGTCCAATACCAAAGTATTTGTTAAGTTGGAGTTGGAGGAAGGTTGCCACCCCACACATGAAGATATCAGTAGAAATCAGGTAAGTCAACTGCTCAGCTGAATAGCCAAGGGCAGTCGCAATCATGATGGGAACAAGGATAGATCCTGAGTACATGGCTAGTAAGTGCTGCAAGCCAAGAATGGCTGCTTGCGAATGTTTTTCTTGAGTTTGCATTAGAGATCTGCCTCCTTAAAAATAACTTGACCATTTTCAAAACGATCCAAGCGAGCAAGTGATAGGACTGGGTAGCCTGCTTTTTCAAGCAAATCACGGCCATCTTGGAAGGATTTTTCAATCACGATACCGATGGCTTCGACTTTGGCACCGGCTTGTTCGATGATTTGAATCAAGCCTTTAGCAGCTTGTCCATTAGCAAGGAAATCGTCGATAATCAAGACCTTGTCCTCTGGTGAGAGGAATTTTCCAGCGATAGAAACGGTACTGGTCACTTGCTTGGTAAAGGAGTAAACTTCGGCAGTTAAGATACCTTCGTTCATAGTGATGTTTTTAGCTTTTTTAGCGAAAATCATGGGAACGTCTAAGGCTTCCGCTGTAAAAATGGCTGGGGCAATACCTGACGCTTCAATGGTCACGACTTTGGTAATACCAGCAGAAGCAAATTTTTCCGCAAAAACCTTACCAATCTCTCGCATCAAGCTAAAGTCAACTTGGTGGGTTAAAAAGGAATCCACCTTGAGGATGTTGTCACCCAAGATATGCCCATCCTTGAGGATGCGCTCTTCTAATAATTTCATAAGACCTCCTAAAGTCTAAAAGCCAGTTTACTTGTTGGTTAAATGTTTCTATGGTGATCCAGTTTGCTAGTACTATATATTTGATAAAACTAGTACGAGCGAAGCGAGTCTTATCAAATATTTCCCGTTGTAGTGGTATCATAGACAATAAGTTTGTTATTGTCTATGACGGAATTTTTGAGACTTTTGGCTCAAAAATTAGGGATGAAATTCCGAAGGAAGTTGCTCCCGTCCGCACTACTTAAGGGAAATATTAAAAATATTCAAAAAGGACCTACTTAATCTCTAAGTAAGTCCCCAAAATAGGCATGGCAAAAAAGACCATCCCCTCAAGCTAACTTACTTATTGTTAGGTGTTCCGGCACCTTGTAGAAACGTCGTGCCAATTCACGACATAAACAAGTAAAACGATATTCAATTTTAAATAGGCTTGAGCCAATGTTTTTATTTTACACTAAATAACTTTAAAAATCAAATGTTTTGTTAGTATTTTGATTAAAAAACGAACATATATAATAAAAATGGGTAAAAAATCAGTTATTGGCTAACATTTAGAAGATTTTTCCATCATAAAAGGCATATTATCAAGTTTTTAAACACTTGACAATATGCCTTTTTAACTTTAAAGACTTTTTCCAAATCTTTATTATTCTACTCGCTAAATCTTAAAAAATAGCCATCTGGATCCAAAACTGCAAACTCATGAGGATAGATATAGTAATCTCCAACACGAAACTTTCTTTTGGTTAAGGGACGATGGATAGGATAGTCAGCTTCTAGCAGTTTTTGGTGGAGTTGAGGGACATCTTCAATACCAAAGGAAATATTGACACCGCGCCCGAAAGGATAGGTTAGTTGGGCTAATTCTTCTGTGCTGCCTTCTTCTAGCATAAGTTGGCAGTCTTCAAGTGAGAGGAAGAGAAATTTCTCCTCTGGACGCTCGTATTCGACAGAGAATCCCAGCAAGTCGCAGTAGAAGTGGCGTGACTTTTCGAGGTCAGATACTACAAATTCAGGAATGACAGCTTGATAGTCCATTAGCTTTCTCCTTAGAGCTCAATCTCCATGACAATGGGTGTGTGGTCTTGACGCGCACCTGAGTCGATCATATCAGACTTAGTCACATTGTCAGCGATGCGGTTACTTGTGAGCCAGTAGTCGATTCTCCAGCCAGTATTGTTGATTTTAGAAGTCTTGCTGCGTTGTGCCCACCAAGTGTAGCGTTCTGGAACATCGCCGTGAATGTGGCGGAAGGTATCAGTAAATCCAGTTGCTAAAAGGTTGGTAAATCCAGCACGTTCCTCGTCGGTAAATCCAGGTGAACGGCGGTTGCTGGCAGGATTTGCAAGGTCAATTTCATTGTGGGCTACATTGTAGTCACCGGTCGCAAGGACTGGTTTTTCTTTGTCTAGTTCAGCCAAGTACTCCGCATATTTGACATCCCAGACTTGGCGTTCTTCCAAACGTTTGAGGCCGTCGCCAGCGTTTGGAGTGTAAACTTGGGTCACGAAAAATTCATCAAATTCTAGAGTGATGATGCGACCTTCTAAGTCCATGGTAGAAGGGGCACCGATTTCTGGAAAAGTGACAGTGGGTGTGAGTTCTTTCTTATAAAGGAACATGGTTCCAGCATAGCCTTTGCGGGCAGGTTCTTGAGAAGAACGCCACGTGTTTTCGTAGTTTGGAAAGAGTTCAGCTAAAATTTCCAAGTGTTTTTTAGTAGGACCCTTGGCAGAAAGCTTGGTTTCTTGGATAGCGATGATATCAGCATTTTCAGCGACCAAGGTTTGTAGTACTTCTTGGGACAATTTGGCACGAGTTGAGTCACTAGTTAGGGCAGCATTGAGGGAATCAATATTCCATGAGATGAGTTTCATAAAGTTACCTTTTTCATTCAGATTATAGATTTTATTATACCAAAAAAAGGTCCATTTCCCCAACGTATGGCTTGAAAAATCACTCTCTTTCGTTTATAATTAAGAATGATTTTATGAAAGGGAGTGAAAATAAATGAAATTTTACTCATATGACTATGTACTTAGCCAAATCAGTCAGCAAAATGGCATCATGATTGGCTTTGGAATTGTTCTCCTAGCTATCACAGGATTTTTTGCTTTTAAAGCCTATCGAGATAAAAAGGGGACTAAGTTTCGGGAATTGGTCATGATTTTGGCCTTGACCTTGGTGGCCATGCTTTTGGTGACAATCTCAAAATACCAGACCAATCAAGCCTCTAACAACCAATTTCAAACCTCCCTTCATTTCATAGAGGTTGTTTCCAAAGACTTGGGAGTGGATAAATCAGAAGTTTATGTCAATACTTCTGCAGCCACTGATGGAGCGCTTGTCAAGGTAGGTCCAAATTTCTACCGCGCCATGAACGGGAGCCAACCAGACAAGTATCTTTTAGAGAAATTAGAATTGAATCAAACAGACGCTATTGAATTGGTGGAGGTAAACAAATGACACTCAATTATATGGAAATTTTAATCAAACTGGCCTTGGGTCTTTTCTCTCTTGTTTTTGTTATTAATGTGACAGGAAAGGGGAATCTAGCACCTAACTCTGCTACAGACCAAATTCAGAACTATGTTCTCGGTGGTATCATTGGTGGGGTGATTTACAATAGTTCTATCAGCATTCTCCAGTATGCAGTGATTTTGATGATGTGGACGATTTTGGTCTTGACCCTCAAATGGCTCAATAACAATGTTCGTTTTGTCAAACGCTTGATTGATGGTAAACCGACTCTGCTCATCAAAAATGGGCAGATTGACCCAGAAGCCTGTCGTTCAGTTGGTTTGTCTGCGGCAGATGTTGCTCTCAAACTTCGTAGCCAAGGAATTTTCCAGATGAAGCAAGTTAAACGAGCTGTGCAAGAGCAAAATGGCCAACTCATCGTGGTCCAAATGGGAGATGAAAATCCTAAGTATCCAGTTGTGACTGACGGTGTGATCCAAGTAGATGTTTTGGAATCGATTGGTCGTAGCGAAGAGTGGTTGCTTGATAACCTCAACAAGCAAGGACATGACAATGTAGCTAATATCTTTATCGCTGAGTATGACAAGGGTGCCGTTACAGTCGTAACCTATGAATAAGAAAAACCTGGGGTCTTGGCCTCAGGTTTCTATTTGCAATCAGAAAGGGATTTTATGTCCATTATTCAAAAACTTTGGTGGTTTTTCAAGTTAGAAAAACGCCGTTATCTAGTCGGAATTGTGGCCCTGGTCTTGGTTTCCGTCCTTAATCTCATTCCCCCCATGGTCATGGGGCGGGTCATTGATGCTATCACATCGGGACAATTAACCCAGCAGGACCTCCTTCTTGACTTATTTTATTTGCTTCTTGCGGCTTTTGGGATGTACTATCTGCGTTATGTTTGGCGTATGTATATCCTTGGAACTTCCTACCGTTTGGGGCAGATTATGCGGTCTCGCTTGTTTGAGCATTTCACAAAAATGTCTCCAGCCTTTTATCAGACCTATCGGACGGGGGACCTGATGGCGCACGCAACCAATGATATCAATGCCTTGACTCGTCTCGCAGGTGGCGGTGTCATGTCAGCGGTTGATGCCTCTATCACGGCTCTAGTGACTTTGCTGACCATGCTCTTTAGCATTTCCTGGCAGATGACTCTGGTTGCCATTTTGCCCCTACCTTTCATGGCTTATGCAACTAGTCGTTTAGGTAGAAAGACTCATAAGGCCTTTGGTGAATCACAAGCTGCCTTTTCTGAACTCAATAACAAGGTGCAGGAGTCCGTATCAGGTGTTAAAGTGACCAAGTCTTTCGGGTACCAGGCGGACGAGCTCAAGTCCTTTCAGGCAGTCAATGAATTGACCTTCCAAAAGAATCTCCAAACCATGAGATACGATAGTCTCTTTGACCCCATGGTTCTCTTGTTTGTTGGTTCCTCCTATGTTTTAACGCTTTTGGTGGGCTCTTTGATGGTTCAGGAGGGGCAGATTACCGTTGGGAATCTAGTTACCTTTATCAGCTACTTGGATATGCTAGTTTGGCCTCTTATGGCCATCGGCTTCCTCTTTAATATTACCCAGCGAGGGAAGGTTTCTTACCAGCGGATTGAGGAACTTTTGTCTCAGGAATCACCTGTACAAGACCCTGAGTTTCCTCTAGACAGTATTGAAAATGGGCGCTTGCAGTATGTCATTGATAGCTTTGCCTTTGAAAATGAGGAAACACTGACAAATGTTCACTTTAGTCTGGAAAAAGGGCAAACATTGGGCTTGGTTGGTCAAACAGGCTCTGGAAAAACGTCCTTGATTAAGCTTCTCTTGCGTGAGTACGATGTGGATGAGGGAGCCATTTATCTAAACGGTCACGATATTCGCGATTATCGTCTGACAGATCTTCGTAGTCTTATGGGCTATGTTCCTCAGGATCAGTTCCTCTTTGCGACTTCGATTTTAGATAATATCCGCTTTGGCAATCCTAACTTGCCCCTTTCAGCGGTCGAGGAAGCGACTAAGCTAGCTCAAGTTTATCAAGACATTGTAGCCATGCCTCAGGGATTTGATACGCTGATTGGAGAAAAAGGAGTCAGTCTTTCTGGAGGTCAAAAGCAGCGTCTGGCCATGAGTCGGGCTATGATTTTAGACCCTGATATCTTGATTTTGGATGATTCTTTGTCCGCCGTGGATGCCAAGACAGAGTATGCGATTATCGACAACCTCAAGGAGACGCGAAAGGACAAGACAACCATTATTACGGCTCATCGCCTCAGTGCGGTTGTCCATGCAGATTTGATTTTAGTCCTGCAAAATGGTCAAATTATCGAACGAGGCAGGCACGAAGATTTGCTAGCTATGGATGGCTGGTATGCCCAAACCTACCAGTCTCAGCAGCTGGAAATGAAAGGAGAAGAAGATGCAGAATAAACAAGAACAATGGGTTGTATTGAAGCGCTTGATGTCCTATCTCAAGCCTTATGGTCTCCTGACTTTTTTGGCACTCAGTTTTCTCCTAGCAACGACGGTCATTAAAAGTGTCATTCCCCTTGTCGCTTCCCACTTTATCGACCAGTATCTCAGCAATCTCAATCAACTTGCCGTTACCGTTTTGCTGGTCTACTATGGCCTTTATATCCTACAAACTCTGGTCCAGTATGTCGGTAATCTTCTCTTTGCGCGCGTGTCTTACAGTATTGTTAGGGATATTCGTCGGGATGCCTTTGCCAATATGGAGAAACTAGGCATGTCTTACTTTGACAAGACGCCAGCAGGCTCTATCGTCTCTCGTTTGACAAATGATACTGAGACCATAAGTGATATGTTTTCAGGGATTTTATCTAGCTTTATCTCAGCAGTTTTCATCTTTCTGACAACTCTTTATACCATGTTGGTATTGGATTTTCGTTTGACAGCATTAGTCTTGCTCTTTCTCCCCTTGATTTTCCTTTTGGTCAATATCTATCGGAAAAAATCAGTGAAAATCATTGAGAAAACCAGAAGTCTCTTGTCAGATATCAATAGCAAGCTGGCTGAAAACATAGAGGGAATCAGAATAATCCAGGCCTTTAATCAAGAGAAGCGCCTGCAGGCAG
The DNA here is from genome assembly GCF_946190155.1 of Streptococcus mitis. Lineage (GTDB taxonomy): Bacteria > Bacillota > Bacilli > Lactobacillales > Streptococcaceae > Streptococcus > Streptococcus mitis_CL. The sequence goes on along the minus strand of NZ_CAMHZL010000005.1, from coordinate 155,148 downwards.
AATTTGATGAAATCAACCAAGAACATTTGGTCTATGCCAACCGTTCTGTAGCCTTGGATGCCCTCTTTTTGCGTCCTGCCATGAGTTTGCTGAAACTCCTAGGATACGCTGTTTTGATGGCCTATTTTGGCTATCGTGGTCTTTATCTGGGAATAACGGCAGGAACCATGTATGCCTTTATCCAGTACATCAATCGTCTCTTTGATCCCCTGATTGAAGTGACGCAAAATTTTTCGACCCTTCAAACTTCCATGGTGTCTGCAGGTCGTGTATTTGCCTTGATTGACGAGAGGACCTATGAGCCTCTTCAAGAAAATGGCCAGGCTGAGGTAAAAGAAGGCAATATTCGTTTTGAACATGTGTGTTTCTCGTATGACGGTAAACATCAGATTCTGGATGATATTTCCTTTTCGGTTAACAAGGGTGAAACCATTGCATTTGTAGGCCATACAGGTTCAGGGAAATCGTCTATTATCAATGTCCTTATGCGCTTTTATGAATTCCAGTCAGGCCGAGTTCTCTTGGATGGTGTGGATATTAGGGACTACAGTCAGGAAGAGCTGAGAAAGAACATCGGTCTGGTCTTGCAGGAACCCTTCCTCTATCATGGAACCATCAAGTCCAATATTGCCATGTACCAAGAAATCAGTGATGAGCAGGTCCAGGCTGCGGCAGCCTTCGTGGATGCAAATTCCTTTATTCAGGAACTTACTTTAGGCTATGATGCACCCGTTTCCGAGCGGGGTTCGAGCTTTTCTACTGGTCAGCGCCAGCTTCTAGCCTTTGCTAGAACAGTCGCCAGTCAGCCTAAAATCCTGATTTTGGATGAAGCGACAGCCAATATTGACTCTGAAACAGAAAGTTTAGTTCAAGCTTCACTAGCTAAGATGAGACAGGGGCGGACAACCATTGCCATCGCCCATCGTCTTTCTACCATCCAAGACGCCAACTGTATTTATGTTTTGGATAAGGGGCGCATTATCGAGAGTGGAACCCATGAGGAACTCTTGGATCTGGGTGGAACCTACCACAAGATGTATAGCTTGCAGGCAGGGGCCATGTCCTAATACTCTTTGATTTTCATTGAGTGTAAGAAGGAAATCCTTCAAATTACAGATTTCTTTCACCGCCTTTTCCATTTTGTGGTATAATGAAAAATGTTGACAAATAGTATAATAAAAACAAAGGAGAAACAGCATGCTGAAATGGGAAGACTTGCCCGTGGAAATGAAATCAAGCGAGGTTGAGTCTTACTACCAGCTTGTCTCTAAAAGGAAGGGTTCGCTGATTTTCAAGCGTTGCTTGGACTGGGTTCTAGCCGTAGTCTTGCTGATTCTGACCTCTCCTATCTTTCTCATCTTGAGCATTTGGATCAAGTTGGATAGCAAGGGGCCGGTGATTTACAAGCAAGAGCGCGTGACCCAGTACAATCGACCTTTCAAGATTTGGAAGTTCCGTACCATGGTGACGGATGCGGATAAACAAGGGAGTCTGGTGACTTCTGCTAACGATAGTCGTATTACCAAGGTTGGCAATTTTATCCGCCGTGTCCGTTTGGACGAACTGCCTCAGCTGGTCAATGTTCTTAAAGGTGAGATGTCCTTTGTAGGGACGCGTCCTGAAGTGCCTCGTTACACAGAGCAGTATAGCCCTGAGATGATGGCAACCTTGCTTTTGCCAGCAGGGATTACCTCTCCAGCCAGCATCAACTACAAGGATGAGGACACTATCATCAGTCAAATGACGGAGAAAGGTCTGTCGGTTGACCAGGCCTATGTCGAACATGTCCTTCCTGAAAAGATGCGCTATAACCTCGACTATCTCCGAGAGTTTAGTTTCCTTGGAGACATCAAAATCATGTTTCAAACCGTGTTTGAAGTGCTAAAATAAAGTAGTCATGAGAGAATGAGTACAGATAAAAGGAGCAAATCAATGCCAAATTACAATATTCCATTTTCACCACCCGATATTACAGAAGCAGAAATTGCTGAAGTAGCGGATACCCTGCGTTCTGGTTGGATTACAACAGGTCCCAAGACAAAAGAACTGGAGCGTCGCTTGTCTCAATACACACAGACGCCCAAGACTGTCTGTCTTAACTCTGCGACTGCCGCGCTTGAGTTGATTTTGCGCGTCTTGGAAGTTGGACCTGGTGATGAGGTTATCGTTCCAGCCATGACCTATACAGCTTCATGTAGTGTTATCACTCACGTAGGGGCGACCCCTGTCATGGTGGATATTCAAGCAGATACGTTTGAGATGGACTATGACTTGCTGGAGCAAGCTATCACTGAGAAAACTAAGGTGATCATCCCAGTAGAACTTGCAGGGATTGTTTGCGACTATGACCGTTTGTTCCAAGTTGTGGAAAAGAAACGTGACCTCTTTACTGCTTCAAGCAAGTGGCAAAAAGCCTTTAACCGTATTGTGATTGTCTCTGATAGTGCCCACGCTTTGGGATCTACTTATAAAGAACAACCAGCTGGTTCTATCGCTGACTTTACTTCTTTCTCATTCCATGCTGTTAAGAACTTTACAACGGCAGAAGGTGGAAGTGCGACTTGGAAAGCCAATCCAGCGATTGACGACGAAGAGATGTACAAGGAATTCCAAATTCTTTCCCTTCACGGGCAAACTAAGGATGCTCTTGCCAAGATGCAACTGGGCTCATGGGAATACGATATCGTAACACCAGCCTACAAGTGCAATATGACAGATATCATGGCATCACTTGGATTGGTACAATTGGATCGTTACCCAAGTTTGCTTGGCCGGCGTAAGGACATCGTGGACCGTTATGATCGTGGTTTTTCAGGTTCTCGTATCCATCCATTGGCACACAAGACTGAAACTGTTGAATCTTCACGCCACCTCTACATCACCCATGTAGAAGGAGCGAGCTTAGAAGAACGCAATCTTATTATCCAAGAATTAGCTAAAGCAGGAATTGCAAGTAACGTCCACTACAAACCGCTTCCGCTCTTGACAGCCTATAAGAATCTTGGCTTTGATATGGCGAATTATCCTAAGGCCTATGCCTTCTTTGAAAATGAAATTACGCTCCCTCTTCACACTAAATTAAGCGATGAAGAAGTGGACTATATCATTGAGACTTTCAAAACAGTTTCTGAAAAAGTGCTAACTTCATCAAAAAAATGACAAACTACAGTCAAGTAATAGTGATTCTGTTTCTAAAAAGTCTAATTGAGTGTAAAACTGTTGTTTTCAATTGAAAGTCCTATAGTAAAATGAAATAAAAACAGGACAAATTAATCAGGATAGTCAAATTAATTTCTAGCAATATTTTAGAAGCAAAGGTGTACTCTTATAGTTTCAATATACTGTATGGTTTGAAATGAGATGTGAGCAATTTGGTGTAGCATTTAGAATTTTTATTAGGCATCATTTAGAAAATGTAGTGTCTTGTTCTAGTTTTCAATTCACCCTATTTTTTGAAAGACGCGAGTTTCCACGAATGAGGTTGTGGAAACTCGCGTCTTTCTTTTTTGTTTTCAGAATATTGTTCAAAGTTTTGAGACTATTTTTCATGTTCTAGTCATTCTTTTGAAATAATCTATAAAACACGTGTCTACAATGATCTATATGTCCTATTCCAGTATTTTAGAAGAACTGCGTCTATTTTTATAGAGCTTGAATCTAGCTTTTATAGAAAATCTATTTAAGAAATATATTGTATTGTTTTGATTTCAATCCGCTATATGAACGATATTCATGTAAATATATCTGGTGAATGCTTGCATGACAAGATATTTGTTCTTGTATTTATAAATTAGTATTTTACGAGATATCAACATGCTTTAAATACAGTGAATAGGATATTTTTATGTTCAAGCTAAGAAAGATAGTAATCACTTTTGAATGGAAGGTTAAAGAATTATTAGAAGTATGGTTAGATATATAAATGGTCACGCTTTCACAATTTTGATATTTTATTGTGTTATTCCTTGACAATTTTGATTTAAAAATATATTATAAAGAAAATGACAGCGGTGTCATTTTCTGGTATGGAATTTATATGAATATTAAATTAGGACATAATATTTTTAATTGGAGGCTAATATGAAATCTTTTCAACAAAATGAGGTTTTCTCTATTCGTAAGTCTAAGGTGGGAGTTTGCTCAGTTCTCTTAGCGGTTTTATTTATTGGAACACAAAGTGTTTTAGCTAATGAAGTAGTTGGTGAAACTTCTTCGTCTAAAGATAATATGCAAATGAACTCTTTGTTGAGTAGCACATCTACATCATTATCTGCGGAACCCCATTCTGATACTCTCAGTCTTGATAACAATTCAAGTTTAAGTACTGATAATAATGGAGGAGTGAGTATTAATCAAAATAAACCTGATATAACAAATGATACTATGATTGGTAACATCTCTGGGATGGAAGTGAATACTATTTTAAGTACTAATCTGAACGAACACGTAGCTTTGAATGTTAAAGATTATGGAGCAATAGGTGACGGGGTTAATGATGATCGTCAAGCAATTCAAGATACAATAGATGCTGCAGCTAAAGGACTAGGCGGAGGAAATGTATATTTTCCTGAAGGAACTTATTTAGTAAAAGAAATTGTTTTTTTAAAAAGTCATACACACTTAGAATTGAATGAGAAAGCTACAATTCTAAATGGTATAAATATTAAGAATCACCCTTCTATTGTTTTTATGACAGGTTTATTTACGGATGATGGTGCGCAAGTAGAATGGGGCCCAACAGAAGATATTAGTTATTCTGGTGGTACTATTGATATGAACGGTGCTTTGAATGAAGAAGGAACTAAAGCAAAAAATCTACCACTTATAAATTCTTCAGGTGCATTTGCTATTGGGAATTCAAATAACGTAACTATAAAAAACGTAACATTCAAGGATAGTTATCAAGGGCATGCTATTCAAATTGCAGGTTCGAAAAATGTATTAGTCGATAATTCTCGTTTTCTTGGTCAAGCTTTACCTAAAACTATGAAAGATGGGCAAATTATAAGTAAGGAGAGTATTCAGATTGAACCATTGACTAGAAAAGGTTTTCCTTATGCTTTGAATGATGATGGGAAAAAATCTGAAAATGTTACTATTCAAAATTCATATTTTGGTAAAAGTGATAAATCTGGAGAATTAGTAACAGCAATTGGTACACACTATCAAACATTGTCGACACAGAACCCCTCTAATATTAAAATTTTAAATAATCATTTTGATAACATGATGTATTCTGGTGTACGTTTTACAGGATTCACTGATATTTTAATTAAAGGAAATAGATTTGATAAGAAAGTAAAAGGAGAAAGTGTACATTATAGAGAAAATGGTGCAGCCTTAATAAATGCTTTTAGTTATAAAAATGTAAAAGATGAACTTGATTTAAATAAGAAAGTCGTTATTACTGAAAATACATTTTATATTTCTGATCCTAAAACAAAGGCTATTAGAGTAGCAAAAGATAGTGCAGAATATTTAGGAAAAGTATCAGATATTACTGTAACAAAAAATGTAATTAATAATAATTCTAAGGAAACAGAACAACCAAATATTGAATTATTACGAGTTAGTGATAATTTAGTAGTCTCAGAGAATAGTATATTCGGCGGTAAAGAAGGAATTGTTATTGAGGATTCAAAGGGTAAAATAACCGTTTTAAATAACCAATTTTATAATTTATCCGGCAAGTATATATCATTCATCAAATCTAATGCAAATGGGAAAGAACCAGTTATACGTGATAGCGATGGTAATTTCAATATTGTAACGGAGAATGGGCTTTACAAAATTGTAACAAATAACTTAAGTGATAAAAACGAAAAAGAAAAAAACAAAGAGGAAAAATTTAAAACAAGTTCATATGTGCATGAAAAACAATCTAATTCAAATAATGTAATTGATAGTAACCAGAAGAAAGGAGAGTTTAACTCAAGTAAAGATAATAGACAAATTAATGACAAGATCGACAATAAACAAGATAATAAGATAGAAGAAGTGAACCATAAAAAAGTTGGAGATGGCAGAGAAACTGAAAATCATATTAATAAATCTAAAGAAATAGTAGAGGTAAAACAAAAATTACCAAAGACTGGTTCGAACAAGATTATGGAACTATTCTTAACAGTGACAGGAATTGGTTTACTTTTGACACTAAAAGGGTTGAAGTATTATGGTAAAGATAAATAAAATTTGTTCGATACAAGGAAGTTCCGTAGAAAATGAGGATGCTGTAGGTTCACAAAATCAGTATTTTTGGATTATTGATGGAGCTACAGATTTATATAATTCTAAAGAGGAGATAGGTTATTCAGTCTCAGAAGTTGTACATATTTTATCAGAAAGTTTGTCGGTTAATTGTAAAGAATCAAAAACTCTTAAACAAATATTTGAAACTGCTTTACTAGAGGTTAAAGATGAAATCGGTTTAAACTCATATGAATTAACAGAGTATTATCGCTTACCAACATTTGCTTTTATATTTGCTAAACTTTCAGAAAAAAAGTTGGAGTATATGATGCTAGGTGACTGCGTCATGTTAGTAAACGAAATGGAAATAACTGATCATAGAGTAGATAACTTATTTGAAAAAGGGAAAAATGAGATAAAAGACTCAATTGGTACAAATAGTGTTTTAAATAAAAAAATTATTTTACAAAAAATCAGAAAATTATCTAATCAACCGAGTGGGTACTGGATAGGTTCGTTGGATGAGAGATTTTTAGACCATGCTATTATTAATCAAATAGATGTTACTAGTGAACAAATTGTTTTAATGAGCGATGGCTTTTATGAATTCTATCAAAATAATCAAAATAAAACTTTTGAAGAGTTAATTAAGATGAGATTTAATTCTTCTGCTATTGATCCAATCTATGGAAAGAAAGATGATGCAAGTATTCTAGTTATTGATGTTTGATATATTGTTTAAAATATTAATTGTTACTATTGAACTTTGTTAAGAAGAGGTACCTAAATGTTAAGGTTATATTTAGAAAATGAAATTATAGAATTATCAAATAATTTAGAGACCATTTGGGTATCTGTGCTTGATAAATATGAGAAGTTATTTGAATATTTATCAAATGAAGAACGAATAGAATTGATTAAAGAAGATTTAATCATAAATGAGTCAGTTCTAAATGTTGATAAAAAAGGATATGAGTTAATTTGTTTACAACATCCCGTTTCATATGACTTAAGAAGAATTATTAGTGTAATAAAAATATCAACTGACATTGAACGTATTGGGGATAGAATTGTTGAAATTTTAAAAAATCTACAGATTATTCAAAATAATGAAATTTTGAAGAAAATTATTTCAGAAATAAAAATACTTCATGAAGTTATCGGACTGCATATGAATAGGGCTATATCTTGTTATAGAGAGGAACAATCTGGATGTTTAGATATGGTTGTTATACAAAAACAGAATGAGATAGAAGAGCTTAGTACAAATATTGAAAATAAAATAATGAATTACATATTTGAAGATGATGGGAATGTTTCTGAAGTAATTGGTGCTTTAGATATTATTCATCACCTTGATAAAATTGCTCATACTACGCAATCAATTTATAAATGGATAATGTATAGAAAATATGGGAACATAAATTAGAAAGAAAAATATATGAAAACAATTATTGATAATTTTGTTGATAGAGTAATTGAATACGGAATGTATAATGAAATTGACAAAATATATGTGAAAAATAGAGTACTAGCGTTAATAGGTGAGGAGGGAACTGATCGCATTTCCGATGAAAATGACCTGAAACAAATAAAAGATTACTTAGTGGAAATCGCCTTAAAAAACGGTAAAATTAAAGATTTAATCGAGGAAAAGGAATGTTTAGGAGCAGAGTTAATGAATTTCATAGTTCCTTTACCTAGTCGATTAAATGATATTTTTTGGAGTTCATATGATATATCACCTCAAGAAGCAGTTGAAGAGTTTTATAAGTTAAGTAAAGATAGTGATTATATTAAAACTTCTGCTATTGCTAAGAATATTGAGTTTCGATCATCAACTAAATACGGAGAGCTAGAGATTACGATAAATTTGTCAAAACCCGAAAAAGATCCAAAAACAATTGCTGCTGAAAAATTAGTAAAAGCAACTAATTATCCCAAATGTTTACTATGTATGGAAAATGAAGGATATCAGGGGCGAATAAATTATCCAGCACGTTCGAATCATAGAATTATTCGGTTGAAACTTGGTGACGAAGTATGGGGATTCCAGTATTCTCCCTACTCATATTTTAATGAGCATGCGATATTTTTGAATAGTCAACATGTACCAATGGCTATTACCTCTAAAACATTTGAACAATTATTGGAGATTGTTGATATTTTGCCAGGATATTTTGCTGGTTCAAATTCTGATCTTCCTATCTCAGGAGGCTCCATTCTTAGTCATAACCACTACCAGGGAGGGAAATATATTTTCCCAATGGAAAAAGCAAAATTTGAGAGTGAATTTCGTTTTAAAGACTTTGAGGATGTTAATGCTGGTATTGTAAAATGGCCAATGTCAGTAATTAGGTTACAAAGTGAAAATAAAAATCGCTTGTTAGATTTAGCTACTAAAATTCTAAATAAGTGGAGAGAATATTCAGATTTAGAAGTAGACATCATTGCAATGACTGCAGATGTCCCACACCATACGGTGACTCCTATTGCTCGTAAAGTGGACGGAAGATATGAATTAGATATTGTTCTAAGAGATAATCATACTACTGAACAATACCCAGATGGTGTTTTCCATCCTCATCAAGATGTACAACATATTAAAAAGGAAAATATTGGGTTAATCGAAGTGATGGGACTTGCGATTTTACCACCTCGTTTGAAAACAGAGTTAGAAGAAGTTGAGAAATATCTTTTAGGAGAGGATAACGCAATTGCGGATTATCATTTAGAATGGGCCGACCAATTGAAAGAAAAATATCCTCGCATTAATAAAGAAGAGGTTAATAGCGTAGTTCAACACGAAGTAGGACAAGTGTTTGCGAGAGTTCTGGAAGATGCAGGAGTTTATAAGAATACACCGTCTGGGCATGAAGCGTTTATGAGATTTGTTAAGTCGGTTGGAATTAATTAGGAGGAAACCCAAATGGCAATATTGGTAACAGGCGGAGCTGGTTATATTGGTAGCCATACCGTAGTAGAATTACTAAATTTAGGAAAGGAAGTCATCATTGTCGACAACCTTTCGAACTCTAGCATCTTGGTGCTAGATCGTATTGAAGCAATTACAGGGCAACGTCCTGCGTTTTACGAATTAGATGTTTGTGATAAACAAGGATTGAGAAAAGTTTTTGAACAAGAATCTATTGAGGCTGCAATTCATTTTGCAGGATACAAAGCTGTCGGCGAATCCGTGCAAAAGCCTGTAATGTATTACGAAAATAATATTATGAGCACATTAGCTCTTGTTGAAGTGATGTCAGAGTTTAATGTTAAAAAGATTGTATTTTCATCGAGTGCGACTGTATACGGCGTTCACAATCAGTCTCCCCTTATTGAGACGATGCCGACAAGTGCAACGAATCCGTATGGGTACACAAAAGTGATGCTTGAACAAATTTTAAAAGATGTTCATGTAGCAGATTCAGAGTGGAGTATTGCGTTGCTTCGTTATTTCAATCCGATTGGTGCTCATGAGTCGGGGTTGATTGGAGAAGATCCATCAGGCATTCCTAACAACTTAATGCCTTTTATTGCACAAGTAGCGGTAGGTAAGCGACCAGAGCTAAGTGTTTTTGGAGATGATTATGATACGGTAGATGGTACTGGTGTTCGCGATTATATCCATGTAGTGGATTTAGCGATAGGGCATATAAAAGCTTTAGAAAAAGTATCTGAAAAAACAGATGTTTATATTTATAACCTTGGTTCAGGAGAAGGCACAAGTGTATTACAACTTGTAAATACATTTGAAAGTGTTAATAAGGTTCCAATTCCGTATAAAATTGTACCAAGACGATCAGGAGACGTTGCGACTTGTTATGCAAATGCAGACAAAGCATATAAGGAATTAAATTGGAGGACAACAAAATCGATTGAAGACATGTGTAGAGATACATGGAATTGGCAATCAAAAAATCCCAATGGCTATAATTGATGATACTGTTTATATGAGTGCTGTATTTTGGAAAAATTACTTAACCTTTTAATGAAATGCATATTTAATGAAAGATAAATTTTTTTAAAAAAATGTTTGAAAGCGCTTGACAAAGGAAACGGTTTCATTGTATAATGTAAACAAGGTGACACCGATGTCAAATATAAAAAAGAAGGTCTTTATATGAAAAACTTAACAAAAATTAAGTTCAAAGAGAATGGGGAATTTAATCATTTCCCTGGGAATACAGTTGTAGCAAATCTTTATACTAAACAAGATTTGATGGAAGTTGTTGATATTATTCAATCACGTTATAGAGAATTACCATTTATCGATAAGTTTACTTTAACTCCAAGGAATTCTATTCACATGACTGTAATTGAATTGTTGTGCCATGAAAATCGTGAAACGGAGTTTTGGAGCAGTAATCTTCCTCTAGATACACCTTTACAGGAAATACATGATTACTTTGCTAAACAACTTGAAATTTTTCCATTGTTGGATGAAGAAATTCATATGCGTGTAACTGAAATGGGAAAACAAAACATACTAGTTGAACCTGCAGACGAAGCTTCTGCAAAGAGATTAGAAGAAATTCGTACTTATGTCTCAGAAAAAGCAGGTGTTCGTTTCCCTAATCATGATAGATATCAATTCCATATTTCAATTGGGTATCTTCGGATTCCTCTAACCGAAGAGGAGGAAGAAGAGTTTACTAAAGTCAGAGCAGAATTAACTGAAATTTTATTAGAGAAGATTCCAACTATTACTGTAAACCGTATTGACTATACTGTATTTGAAGATATGAGACAATTTGTTCCATATCACGAAAAATTTAAATAAAATAATAAAAAAGGAGAACTTATCATGAAAAAAATGAAAGTTTGGTCTACTGTACTTGCAACGGGAGTTGCTCTTACTACACTTGCTGCTTGCTCTGGAGGTTCAAATTCTACGACTGCTTCTTCATCTGAAGAAAAAGCTGATAAAAGTCAAGAACTAGTAATCTATTCGAACTCAGTCTCAAATGGTCGTGGTGATTGGTTAACTGCTAAAGCAAAAGAAGCTGGTTTTAATATCAAAATGGTTGATATCCCTGGCGCTCAATTAGCAGACCGTGTTATTGCTGAGAAGAATAATGCAGTTGCAGATATGGTATTTGGAATTGGTGCTGTTGATTCAAATAAAATTAGAGATCAAAAATTACTAGTACAGTACAAGCCTAAATGGTTAGATAAAATTGATCAATCTTTATCAGATAAAGATAATTATTATAATCCTGTGATTGTTCAACCATTAGTTTTAATTGGGGCGCCTGATGTAAAAGAAATGCCTAAAGATTGGACTGAATTAGGTAGTAAGTATAAAGGTAAATATTCAATTTCTGGTCTTCAAGGTGGTACAGGACGGGCAATTCTAGCAAGTATCTTAGTTCGATACCTTGATGATAAAGGTGAATTAGGCGTTTCCGAAAAAGGTTGGGAAGTAGCAAAAGAATATTTGAAAAATGCATACACTCTTCAAAAGGGAGAAAGTTCAATTGTTAAGATGTTAGACAAAGAAGATCCAATACAATATGGAATGATGTGGGGTTCTGGTGCATTAGTTGGACAAAAAGAACAAAATGTTGTTTTCAAAGTTATGACTCCTGAGATTGGTGTACCATTTGTAACTGAACAAACTATGGTTTTAAGCACTAGTAAAAAACAAGCGTTAGCTAAAGAATTTATTGATTGGTTTGGTCAATCAGAAATTCAAGTAGAATATAGTAAGAACTTTGGATCTATTCCTGCAAATAAAGATGCCCTCAAAGATCTACCAGAAGATACTAAGAAATTTGTTGATCAAGTGAAACCACAAAATATTGACTGGGAAGCTGTTGGAAAGCATTTGGATGAATGGGTAGAAAAAGCTGAATTAGAATACGTACAATAAGAAATAAGAGTTAATTTTTATGTCCAAGTCTCTCTATTATTTCTAAATTTATGGAAGAAATAAAGAGAGGCTTTTGGTTTAGTAATAGAGGGAGTTAGTGAGATGATTAAATTTGATAATATTCAAATTAAATATGGTGATTTTGTTGCAATTGATAATCTGAATTTAGATATACATGAAGGGGAATTTTTTACATTTCTTGGGCCTTCAGGATGTGGTAAATCAACTACTTTGAGAGCATTGGTAGGTTTTCTAGATCCATCATCAGGAAGTATTGAAGTTAATGGAACAGATGTCACTCATTTGGAACCTGAAAAGCGTGGAATTGGTATTGTATTTCAATCTTATGCGCTATTTCCAACTATGACTGTTTTTGATAATATTGCATTTGGTTTAAAAGTTAAGAAGGTAGCTCCAGATGTTATTAAAGCTAAAGTATCAGCAGTAGCAGCAAAAATTAAGATCTCTGATCAACAGTTACAGCGTAATGTATCAGAATTATCTGGGGGTCAACAACAAAGGGTAGCATTGGCTCGTGCTCTGGTTCTTGAACCTAAAATTCTTTGTCTAGATGAACCATTGTCAAACCTTGACGCAAAATTACGTGTAGATTTGAGAAAAGAGTTGAAAAGACTTCAAAAAGAGTTAGGTATTACTACTTTATATGTTACTCATGACCAAGAGGAAGCCTTAACTTTATCTGATAGAATTGCAGTCTTTAACAATGGATACATCGAACAGGTCGGTACACCTGTAGAGATTTATCATAATTCTCAAACTGAATTTGTATGTGATTTTATTGGCGATATTAATGTTTTGACCGATGAAACAGTCCACGAAGTATTACTTAAAAATGCAAGCGTTTTCTTAGAAGATAAAAAAGGATACATTCGATTAGAGAAAGTTCGATTCAATCGTGAAACTGAACAAGATTTCATTCTAAAAGGAACAATTATTGATGTTGAGTTTTCTGGAGTTACAATTCACTATACAATAAAAGTTTCTGAAAGTCAGATTCTTAATGTAACAAGTATTGATAGTCAGGCTGCTATTAGATCTGTCGGAGAAAGTGTGGACTTATTTATCACACCATCAGACGTTCTGCAATTTTAAGGAGGTGCAGTATGCGTCATAAATTAAATTTAAAAGATTGGCTTATTCGTTTAGGGTTAATCTGGTTCCTAGTAACATTTATTATTTATCCAAACTTTGATCTAGTAGTGAATGTATTTGTAAAAGGAGGAGAATTTTCCCTTGAAGCTGTACATCGTGTTCTAAAATCTGAGAGGGCACTTCAGAGTATTATGAACAGTTTTAAGTTAGCATTTTCACTCATTATTACAGTTAATGTCGTAGGTATTCTTTGTGTTCTATTTACAGAGTACTTTGATATTAAAGGTGCTAAAATTTTAAAATTAGGCTATATGACCTCTTTAATTTATGGAGGAGTGGTTTTAGCGACTGGATATAAATTTGTCTATGGTCCTTATGGATTGATAACAAAATTTTTACAAAATGTTATCCCTTCTTTAGACCCTAACTGGTTTATTGGGTATGGTGCAGTCTTATTCATTATGACATTTTCAGGAACTGCTAATCATACATTGTTTTTAACAAATACAATTCGAAGCGTTGACTATCACACTATTGAGGCTGCACGAAATATGGGAGCAAAACCATTTACTGTTTTCCGAAAAGTAGTGTTACCAACCTTAATTCCAACTCTATTTGCACTTACTATTATGGTTTTTCTTAGTGGTTTGTCTGCAGTAGCAGCACCCATGATTGTTGGTGGTAAAGGATTTCAAACTATAAATCCAATGATTATTACATTTGCAGGGATGGGGAATTCTCGTGATTTAGCAGCCTTACTTGCAATTATTTTAGGTATTGCAACTACAATTTTGCTTACTATCATGAATAAGATAGAAAAAGGTGGAAATTATATTTCTATCTCTAAGACTAAAGCGCCTCTTAAAAAACAAAAAATTGCATCTAAGCCTTGGAATATCATTGCTCACATTGTAGCATATGGATTGTTCACAGTTTTCATGCTTCCACTAATTTTTATAGTATTATACTCATTTACAGATCCAGTTGCAATTCAAACAGGTAACTTAACATTATCAAACTTTACTTTAGAAAATTATCGCTTATTCTTTAGTAATAGTGCGGCATTCTCTCCATTCTTGGTCAGCTTTATTTATTCTATTATCGCTGCGACAACAGCAACAATTCTCGCAGTTATATTTGCTCGAGTTGTCAGAAAACATAAAGCTCGCTTTGATTTCTTATTTGAATATGGTGCTCTACTTCCTTGGTTACTACCAAGTACACTTTTAGCAGTAAGTTTATTATTTACTTTTAATCAGCCACAATTTCTTGTCTTGAATCAGATTTTGGTAGGTAGTTTGGTAATTCTACTTATTGCATATATAGTTGTAAAAATCCCATTTTCTTATAGAATGGTACGTGCTATTTTATTTAGTGTTGATGATGAGATGGAAGATGCAGCAAGAAGTATGGGTGCTTCACCTTTTTATACTATGATGAAGGTTATCATTCCATTTATTTTACCGGTTGTTCTCTCTGTTATTGCTTTAAACTTTAACTCTTTATTAACTGACTTCGACTTATCTGTATTTCTTTACCATCCATTAGCTCAACCGCTGGGTATAACTATTCGTTCAGCAGGTGATGAAACAGCAACTTCAAATGCTCAAGCACTTGTGTTCGTTTATACTATTGTATTAATGATAATTTCTGGTTCTGTATTATACTTTACTCAGAGACCAGCTAGTAGAAAAAGGAAATAATAATGCAGGCAACAAGCTTAGGACTATCATATATCGAAATTGTATTAAGAATTGTACTTTCATTAGTTATTGGTGGAGTAATTGGTTTAGAGAGAGGAAGTAAATCTCAACCAGCAGGTATTCGTACACATAGTATTGTTTGTCTGGCTGCATGTTTAATTATGATGACTAATGAGTATGTATCTTATAAATTTGGTACAGGAGATCCTACACGCTTAGGTGCGCAAGTTATATCAGGTGTTGGTTTTCTTGGGGCTGGAACAATACTTATTACAGATAAAAAGAAAATAACTGGTTTAACAACTGCAGCCGGAATATGGGCTTCAGCTGGAATCGGTCTAGCTATAGGTGTTGGTTTTTATGAAGGAGCCGTACTAGGAGCAATTTCTGTTTGGAGTGTTATAACTATGTTCCAACCTTTAAAAAAATATCTTCAAAGTCGTTCAAAGATAATCGAATTGTATATCGTTGTTAGATCTACAGAGGCATATAATCGGGTACTAGTATACTGTGCTGAGAATGGCATTAGAATGACTGATTCTAGAACTGCATTTGGAGATGTTAATTCAGAAAGAATTGAATATTTTGATGTTCCAGAAAAAAAAATAGCATCATTTATTACTCTAGAACTATCAGGAAGATTTGAACATCTTCGTTTGATGGAAGAAATTGCTAATATTGTAGGTGTTATTTATGTCGAAGAAATTAGCTGAAATTTAGTAAACAAAGGGACAGATGTTTTTGTCCTTTTGTTTTTTAGATGTTTTAATCATCTAATTTTTGAGTAGATTTTTGCTCTGAGGTTTTTATGAAAGATTATAAAATCAATTTTGATTTAGGTAAAATAGAATATTTTGATAATAAT
Organism: Streptococcus mitis; assembly: GCF_946190155.1. Taxonomy (GTDB): domain Bacteria; phylum Bacillota; class Bacilli; order Lactobacillales; family Streptococcaceae; genus Streptococcus; species Streptococcus mitis_CL. Next base: position 139,403 of record NZ_CAMHZL010000005.1, on the reverse strand, counting down.
TGTTTGATACAAGTATACAAATTTATTTCTTTTTATGATATTTGTGAAATGGTGTTTCCCTTTCATTTACCTCCAAATGAGTTGATAACAAATGTTATTTTTAAAGAAAAAATTAAGTCTATGTTAGAATGTTACATTGACAGGCTTTTATATATTTTTATAAATCCTACAATTTTTACTGAAAAAGTTAATCTACAATTTTATGGTAGTTTTTTCTCATATGAATTTATTTGTCGTGAAGTTGGAAACATTCTTAAAAATAAAGGTGTGAAATGCAATTTAAACTTTTTTGAAGGGGAAGAATATTTGTAAAATCAATTTTGTGAATTTGTGGATCTTAAATAATTTACTAAATTCTCTTGTTAAAAAAAATTAAATATTGTATAGTAATATTAGAATGTTCGTAATGGAGGACTGAAATGAAAAATATAAATGGGAAAAAGGTAACTATTTATGATATTGCACGTTTATCAGGTTTTTCTCCAAAAACAGTTTCACGAGTTATTAATGGTGGAGTAAATGTTAAAGAAGAAACTTATCAAGCGATTCAAAAAGTTATAGAAGAATTGTCGTATATTCCAAATGCATATGCAAGAAATTTAACTAAAAAAGAAGCTATAAATATATTGATTTCTGTAAAAAAAATCGACTCTTTTCCTTTAATTTGGTTCCAAACTTTATTAGATAAAGTTTTACAAACTTGTAAAGAGTATGGTGTTAACGCTATTGTTGAATATTTTAGTGAAGAGGATACAATTAGTAATTCAATAATCTCGAGTACAGGAAGTTTGATAGATGGTGTAATAGTATTTTATGAAAGTAAAGAAGATATTCGGATTAATTACTTACAAAAGAATAAAATTCCATTCATAGTTTTTGGAGAATCTAGAACACCTAATGTTGTGTATGTTTCTAACAACAATTTTCAGGCCACTTATGACATGATGAAATTAGTATCAAAAGAAAACATTAATAGTATGTGGTTACTTATGGGAGGAGAATCCCTTGTTAATATGGATCGAGAGAGAGGGGTTCGTGCTTTTTTAAATGATAAAAACTATGAAATGGATTTGAAAGTTGTATATGGTCTAACTACAATAGATTCGGTTTATTCATATGCTACAAGACATCTATCTAATCAAAATTATCCTGATTTGGTTTTTGTATCCGGGGATGAGAAAGTACAGGGATTGATTCGTGCTTGCTATGAGAAGGAAATTACTATTCCTGATGATATTTCAATAATCGGATTTGACAATATTCCAATTTCTCAATATTACACTCCAGCTTTATCTACAATTTCTCCTAATTATGTTAAATTAGCTCAAGAAATGATTGAAGGGGTATTAGCAATTATAAAGGGGGAAAGTGTCACATCTGTTGAAGTTTCTACTAAACTTGTTAGGAGACAGAGTTTCTAGTATTGTTTAATTCTTGAAAATCCTAATGGAAAAGATGGAGTGTTCTAAAGTAAGTTCTGTTTAGCATCTATTCAGTTTCTATTGAGTTGGATCCAATTTCCAACAAGTGGGACATTTTCACGTTCGATTTACTAAAGACATTATCACATTCGAATCACACATCTTTCAAAAAAATCGTAAAAAAGTCTTGACAAAGAAAAAACAAAGTATTAAAATAAGTTCAACAAATCAGAAAAGTAACTATTTTTGATCTTCAGGGAGCCTGTGGTGATTGTGAACAGGTGGTTGAAAGTAGTGAAAGTGGGCTGATTTTAAAAATGAATTTGAAACAATGAAAATTCGGTGCGCACACCTTACAGTGCAACTTGTTGTTAGACAAGGCAGAGATGTAAAGGGATAGTCCCTTTATAATTGAGGTGGCACCGCGTTACCAACGCCCTCACATGGAAGTATATTCTGTGTGTGGGCTTTTTTCATATCTTGCAACCAATACAGAAAGAGGAAATTTTATGACAACTAAAGGTTATTTTGGACAATTTGGTGGTAGTTTCGTACCGGAGCCGATTCAGGCTTTGTTGGATGAGTTGGAAGTGACATTTGACAAGTACAAGGATGATCCAGAATTTTTGGCAGAATTTCGTCATTACTTGAAGGACTATTCAGGTCGCGAAACACCGCTCTATTTTGCGGAAAGTTTGACAGATCACTTAGGTGGCGCTAAGATTTATCTCAAGCGTGAAGACCTTAACCACCTTGGTTCTCACAAGCTCAACAACGTTTTAGGACAAATTCTTTTGGCTAAACGCATGGGCAAAAAACGAGTAATCGCAGAAACAGGAGCTGGTCAGCACGGTGTTGCGACAGCAGCGGCTGCAGCCAAGTTTGGTATGGCCTGTGATGTCTACATGGGGGCAGAGGATGTGGAGCGTCAACGTCTCAATGTTTTCCGTATGGAGATGATGGGAGCAACTGTTCACGCAGTTGAAACAGGGACTCGTACCCTCAAAGATGCTGTTGATGCAGCCTTTGGAGCATGGATGAATGACCTTGAAGCCTTCTATGTTCTGGGATCTGCTGTAGGTCCTCACCCTTATCCTACAATTGTCCACGAGTTCCAAAAGGTCATCAGTGAAGAATCTCGCCGTCAAATCTTAGAAAAAGAAGGTCGTTTACCAGACTACGTTATTGCCTGTGTAGGTGGTGGTTCCAATGCTATTGGTGCATTTTCTCAGTATGTGGCTGATGAAGAAGTCAAATTGGTTGGGGTTGAAGCTGCTGGGCACGGACTTGATACAGACAAGCACGCAGCTACTATGACAAAAGGTAGTATCGGAATTGTTGATGGCATGAAGACTTATGCAGTCTTTAAGGAAGATGGAGAGCTAGCTCCAGTTTACTCTATCTCAGCTGGATTGGACTATCCAGGGGTTGGCCCAGAACACGCCTACTTCAAAGATTCAGGTCGCGTGGAATATGTCGCTGCGACGGATGAAGAAGCTGTTCAGGCTCTCCTCCTTCTCAGCAAGACTGAAGGAATTATCCCAGCGATTGAAAGTTCGCATGCTATCGCAGAAGCAGTTAAACGTGCACCAAAACTAAGTAAAGACGACATTATCATCATCAATGTCTCTGGTCGTGGAGACAAGGACGTAGCTGCGATTGCAGACTACCTAGAAGCTAAAAAATAAGAGATGGAAAAATTACAGTCTTTTCTCTCACAGAGAGCTTGTGGTTGCTGGAAACAAGCAGAGAAAGCTGTAAGGTTGGGTCCATCTGAAACGAGAGAAGAAAACATAATTCTCAAGGGAGTGCCCTTTATCGCACAGCCTGTTACAGGAGGTTTCTGAGACAGGAATGAGAGATAGGAGAAATCCTATAATTGAGGTGGCACCGCGAATTTCGTCCTCACGCAAGTTATTTTGCGTGGGGATTTTTCATACAGTCGCCACGGACTAGAAGTAGAACTGAAAGGGAAATTACAATGGAACGAATCATTCATGGAGATGTCTTATCACCAATCTTGGCTTATATGCGCCTAAAGGGGCAACACAAGGTTATTTTAGAAAGTATTCCGAGAGACAAGGAAACCGCTCGTTTTTCTATCTTAGCCTATAATCCAGTTTTTGAGATTAAGTTTGAAAATGGAGTTCTTTATCAAAATGGTCAAGTGATTGATCAGGATCCCTTAGATTTCCTTTATGAAGTGACTCATAAGAGCCAGCACCATTCAGATCTACCTTTTGGTGGTGGGGCAATTGGTTTTGTTGGTTACGATATGATTTCGCTTTATGAAGAAATTGGTCAAATCCCTCAAGATACAATTGGAACGCCAGACATGCATTTCTTTGTCTATGAGAGTTACATGGTCTTTGACCACAAGAAGGAAAAAATTCATGTCATCGAGGAGGCTCTCTATAGTGAGCGCAGTCAAGAAGCCTTGGAAGAAGCCTTGAACCAAGTGCTTGAGGAATTACGCATTCCTGCTCCAAATGAATTTGAAGACTTGGATCTATCTCCGTTAGACTTCAAACCGCATATCGCTCCTCAGAAGTTTGAGGAAATGGTGGAAATAGCTCGTGACTTGATTCGTAACGGGGATATGTTCCAATGTGTACTCAGTCAGCGTTTCTCAGCAGAAGTTACTGGAAATCCATTTGACTTCTACAGAAATCTCCGCGTGACCAATCCATCCAATTACCTCTATTTCTATGATTTTGGGGATTATCAAATCATCGGTGCCAGTCCAGAAAGTTTGGTTTCTGTCAAAAATGGCATCGTGACAACCAATCCGATCGCAGGGACACGACCAAGAGGAGCTACGGATGAAGAAGACAAGGCTTTGGCGACAGACCTGCTTTCGGATGAGAAGGAAACAGCAGAGCATCGGATGTTAGTAGACTTGGGACGTAACGATATTGGTCGCATCTCTGAAACGGCCAGTGTCCAAGTCACTAAGTATATGGAAGTGGAGCTTTTCCGTTATGTCATGCATTTGACCAGCGTGGTCAAGGGGCGTTTGCTTCCAGAACTCACTGCCATGGATGCTTTGAAAGCAACACTTCCAGCTGGAACAGTTTCAGGAGCACCAAAGATTCGAGCGATGAGACGCATCTATGAACTGGAAACGGAAAAACGGGGCGTATACGCAGGAGCAATCGGCTACTTGTCTGCGACGGGTGATATGGACTTTGCCATTGCCATCCGAACGATGATTCTCAAAAATCAAACAGCCTATGTGCAGGCTGGGGCAGGGATTGTCTACGACTCTATCGCCCAAAACGAATACCAAGAAACCATTAATAAGGCAAAATCTATGACTAGAATTGGAGAACTAAGACCATGATTTTATTGATTGACAACTATGATTCTTTTACCTATAACTTGGCGCAGTACATTGGGAATTTTGCAGAAGTGCAAGTCTTGAGAAATGATGATCCTAAGCTGTATGAAGAAGCTGAAAAAGCAGATGGTCTGGTCTTTTCTCCTGGTCCAGGTTGGCCAGTTGATGCTGGTAAGATGGAAGACATGATTCGTGACTTTGCAGGTAAGAAGCCGATTCTAGGGATTTGTTTGGGCCACCAAGCCATCGCAGAAGTCTTTGGTGGTAAGCTAGGCTTGGCTCCCAAAGTCATGCATGGGAAACAGAGCAATATCAACTTTGAAGCGCCATCTGTTCTGTATCAAGGTATCGAGGATGGCCGTGCAGTCATGCGTTACCACAGTATTTTGATTGAAGAAATGCCAGAAAACTTTGAAGTGACAGCTCGTTCGACTGATGACCAAGCCATCATGGGGATTCAACACAAAACACTTCCAATTTATGGCTTCCAGTACCATCCAGAGAGCATTGGAACGCCAGATGGCTTGTCTTCTATTCGGAATTTTATTGAGAAGGTTGTAAAGTGAGGAAACTAGGATGAAAGAGATTATTGAAAAACTAGCAAAATTTGAAAATTTATCAGGTGTTGAAATGACGGACGTCATTGAGCGTATCGTGACTGGACGTGTAACCGAAGCACAGATTGCTTCTCTCCTCTTGGCTCTTAAGATGAAGGGAGAAACACCTGAAGAGCGCACAGCCATTGCCCAAGTCATGAGAGGACATGCCCAACATATTCCAACTGAGATACATGATGCTATGGACAACTGTGGTACAGGTGGGGACAAGTCTTTCAGCTTTAACATTTCCACAACTGCAGCCTTCGTCTTGGCTGGTGGCGGCATTCATATGGCTAAGCACGGTAACCGTTCGATTTCTTCTAAATCTGGCTCTGCAGATGTCCTAGAAGCCTTGGGCATTAACCTAGACCTCAAACCAGCTGAACTAGGTAAGGTCTTTGATAAGACTGGCATCGTTTTTCTCTTTGCTAAAAATATGCATCCAGCAATGAAATACATCATGCCAGCTCGTTTGGAATTGGGTATTCCAACGATTATGAACTTGACTGGTCCACTGATTCACCCAATGGCCTTGGAAACACAGCTTCTTGGAATTAGTCGTCCAGAACTTCTAGAAAGTACAGCTCAGGTTTTGAAAAATATGGGTCGCAAACGCGCTATCGTGGTTGCTGGACCAGAAGGTTTGGATGAAGCTGGTTTGAACGGGACAACCAAGATTGCACTTCTTGAGAATGGCGAAATCACCTTGTCAAGCTTTACTCCAGAGGATTTGGGAATGGAACGTTACGCTATCGAAGATATTCGTGGAGGCAATGCTCAGGAAAATGCAGAAATTTTGCTCAGCGTTCTTAAAAATGAACCAAGTCCATTCTTGGAAACTACAGTTTTAAATGCTGGTCTTGGTTTCTATGCTAATGGTAAGGTAGATAATATCAAGGATGGGGTTGCCTTGGCTCGTCAAGTCATTGCTAGTGGCAAGGCCCTTGAAAAACTCAGACTGTTACAGGAGTACCAAAAATGAGTCAGGAATTTTTAGCACGAATCTTGGAGCAGAAGGCGCGTGAGGTCGAGCAGATGGAGCTGGAGGAAGTCCAGCCCCTGCGTCAGACCTATCGCTTGGCAGAATTTTTGAAGAATCATCAGGATCGCTTGCAGGTAATCGCTGAAGTCAAGAAGGCTAGCCCTAGTCTGGGAGATATCAACCTCGATGTGGATATTGTGCAACAGGCCCAGACTTATGAAGCGAACGGAGCAGTGATGATTTCAGTTCTGACAGATGAAGTTTTCTTTAAAGGACATTTGGATTATCTGCGAGAGATTTCCAGTCAGGTAAACATTCCAACGCTCAACAAGGACTTTATCATCGATGAAAAGCAAATCATCCGTGCCCGCAATGCAGGTGCGACAGTTATCTTGCTTATTGTCGCTGCCTTGTCAGAAGAACGCCTCAAGGAACTGTATGACTATGCGACAGAGCTTGGTTTGGAAGTCTTGGTGGAGACTCACAATCTAGCTGAACTTGAAGTGGCCCACAGACTTGGTGCGGAGATTATTGGGGTCAATAACCGCAACTTGACTACCTTTGAAGTCGATTGGCAGACCAGTGTAGACTTGGCCCAGCACTTTGAGGAAGGTCGCTATTACATTTCTGAATCTGCTATTTTCACAGGGCAGGATGCAAAACGAGTAGCACCATTCTTTAATGGAATTTTGGTTGGGACAGCTCTCATGCAGGCAGAAGATGTAGCCCAGAGAATCAAGGAGTTGCAAATTGACAAAGGTTAAGATTTGTGGACTATCGACCAAAGAAGCGGTAGAGACAGCTGTTTCAGCAGGGGCGGACTACATCGGTTTTGTCTTTGCAGCTAGTAAAAGACAGGTGACCTTGGATCAGGCTGCTGAGCTGGCAAAGCTTATTCCTACAGATGTCAAAAAGGTTGGTGTATTTGTTTCACCAAGTCGGGCTCAACTGCTAGAAGTCATTGACAAAGTTGGCTTGGACTTGGTTCAAGTTCACGGTCAGGTGGCAGATGATTTGTTTGAGAATTTGCCTTGTGCCAGTATTCAGGCTGTGCAGGTGGATGGAGAGGGGCATGTACCCAATTCTCAGGCAGACTATCTACTCTTTGATGCCCCTGTGGCTGGGAGTGGCCAGACCTTTGACTGGGCTCAACTGGATACGATTGGACTAACTCAACCTTTCTTTATCGCAGGTGGACTTAATGAAGACAATGTAGTAAAAGCAATTCAACACTTTACTCCCTATGCAGTAGATGTATCGAGCGGAGTGGAGACAGATGGACAAAAAGATCATGAAAAGATTAGAAGATTTATAGAGAGGGTAAAGAATGGCATATCAAGAACCAAATAAAGATGGATTTTACGGAAAATTCGGCGGACGTTTTGTCCCAGAAACATTGATGACAGCAGTTTTAGAGTTGGAGAAGGCCTACCGTGAAAGTCAGGCAGACCCAAGTTTCCAAGAGGAATTGAACCAGCTCTTACGTCAGTATGTAGGACGTGAAACTCCGCTTTACTACGCAAAAAACTTGACCCAGCATATTGGCGGAGCCAAGATTTATCTTAAACGTGAAGACCTTAACCATACAGGTGCCCACAAGATTAACAATGCCTTGGGACAAGTTCTTCTGGCTAAACGCATGGGTAAAAAGAAAATTATCGCTGAAACAGGTGCTGGTCAGCACGGTGTGGCAACTGCAACTGCTGCAGCCCTCTTTAACATGGAATGTACTATCTACATGGGTGAGGAAGATGTCAAACGCCAAGCCCTCAATGTGTTCCGAATGGAGCTTTTGGGAGCCAAGGTTGAGGCAGTGACAGACGGTTCGCGCGTGCTCAAGGATGCGGTCAATGCAGCCCTTCGTTCATGGGTAGCTAATATCGATGATACCCACTATATCCTTGGTTCTGCCTTAGGACCTCATCCCTTCCCAGAAATCGTTCGTGACTTCCAAAGCGTTATTGGTCGAGAAGCCAAACAACAGTACCGTGATTTGACAGGCCAAGACCTACCAGATGCCCTAGTAGCCTGTGTTGGTGGTGGTTCTAATGCTATCGGGCTCTTCCATCCATTTGTAGATGATGAGTCTGTAGCCATGTATGGGGCTGAAGCGGCAGGACTTGGTGTGGATACGGAACACCACGCAGCGACCTTAACCAAGGGACGTCCAGGTGTCCTCCACGGTTCTCTCATGGATGTGCTCCAAGATGCCCATGGACAAATCTTAGAAGCCTTCTCTATCTCAGCAGGTTTGGACTATCCTGGTATCGGTCCAGAACATTCTCACTACCACGATATCAAACGTGCTAGCTATGTTCCTGTGACAGATGAGGAAGCCTTGGAAGGATTCCAACTCTTGTCTCGCGTGGAAGGGATTATCCCAGCATTGGAATCTAGCCATGCCATTGCCTTTGCGGTGAAATTGGCCAAAGAACTTGGACCAGACAAATCCATGATTGTCTGTCTATCAGGTCGTGGGGACAAGGATGTGGTCCAAGTCAAAGACCGCTTGGAAGCAGATGCAGCAAAGAAGGGAGAAGCTCATGCCTAAGACACTAACAGAAAAATTAAACGCTATAAAAGCAGCTGGAAAAGGAATTTTTGTTCCCTATATCATGGCTGGTGACCACGAGAAAGGTTTGGATGGTCTAGCTAAAACAATCCACTTTTTAGAAGATTTGGGTGTCTCTGCAATTGAAGTGGGCATTCCCTTTTCAGACCCAGTTGCAGATGGACCTGTTATCGAAGAAGCTGGCTTGCGCAGTTTAGCCCACGGGACTTCTACACAGGCTTTGGTTGAAACCTTGAAAACCATTGAAACAGAGATTCCACTTGTCATCATGACCTACTTTAACCCCCTCTTTCAGTACGGTGTGGAGAAATTTGTCAAAGATTTGGCAGATACAGCGGTTAAAGGATTGATTATCCCAGACCTGCCTCATGAGCATGCCAACTTTGTGGAGCCATTTTTGGCAGATACAGATATTGCATTGATTCCCCTAGTTAGTTTGACAACAGGGATTGAGCGTCAAAAAGAGTTGATCAAGGGAGCAGAAGGTTTTGTCTATGCCGTTGCCATCAATGGAGTGACAGGGAAGTCAGGCAATTACCGTGCAGACTTGGATAAGCACTTGGCGCAATTGCATCAAGTAGCAGACATCCCCGTCTTGACAGGATTTGGTGTGTCTAGTCAAGCTGATGTAGAACGCTTCAATGCGGTGTCAGATGGTGTTATCGTTGGTTCGAAAATTGTAAAAGCCCTCCACCAAGGAGAGCCAATTGAGGACTTTATTAAACAAGCAGTAGATTACCAAAAATAATCACACAAGCAGTGAGTAAGAGGAAAGGAACGAAAGGAAGTCTTTCCTTTTTCTTTTGCAGGAGAAAGGCTAGGATGCCCGTCGCAGAAGCAAACTGAATCAAGATCAGTAATTCGGTCGCGCTAAAGACGAGAGCGCAAGAAGCAAGAAAAAGAAAATCCCCTGCGCCTATGCGGATATCGATAAAATGGGCCATGATTCCAAGGATAAGGAAGAAGACCATGACTAGATTCCAACCACAGAAAGCCATGAGGATTAGGTGGAAAGTCAGCCAGACCAGCAAGGGATATTCCTGATGGCGAAAGTCGTAGATACCCAAGGTCAAGCCAGTAGTGATTAGGATAACTTGTCCTATGGAAATCCAGCCACATGACCAAGTCAGAAAGAGAAGTCCTAAGCTTAGTTCAAAAAGGGCATACCAGACAGGATAAGGAGTCTTGCAGTAGCGACAGCGAAAGCGATTGAAGACTTGAGATACAATAGGAATTAAGTCTAAGGGACCCAAGCGAGTCTGACAGGCATCGCAGTGGCTAGCAGATCGGATAATGGATCGCTCAGGAAAACGGTCAATGACCAAACCGAGAAAGGAAGCGAAAATGCTCCCGATAAGAAAAAAATAAATATCAATCATACTTATCTATTCGTAAAAAATAGGAGAAGTAGTATAATGGAGAAACATAAACAAGATAGTGAGGTCAAGATGACAATTCGTTTTGAAGAAAAGGTGAGCACAGAAAATGCTCAGCTCGTATGCCAATGGTCCAACTCCCTTGGCAAGTCTTTTCAAGAACAATGGATGGGACCAAAGATTCCTTTTCCACTGACCCTTCAAGCCTTGCAAGATTTGGAAGGAGTCTTTTCAATCTTTGAAGGACAAGAGTTTGTCGGGCTTATCCAGAAAATCAGGCAAGAAGACAGGAATCTTCATATCGGGAGATTTTTCATCAACCCCCAGAAACAGGGGCAGGGCTTAGGTAGCCAGGCTTTAAGGGAACTTCTTAGTTTGGCCTTTGAAAATGAAGACATAGATACTATTTCTCTAAATGTCTTTGAGGCAAATCAAACAGCTTACAAGCTTTACCAAAAAGAAGGATTTGAAATCGTTCAAATGGTTGAAACACCTATACGAAAATACATCATGAAAAAGGGGAGATAGGAGCAAACAGCCTTGAAATCAATGTTGACTGCGATGATGAACCTGAATCAGCCCCTCAAAAGGGACTGTATATAAATGAACGTTACCAGTGTTTAAAAACTAAAGAATATCAGGCACTTTTATCTTCCAAGGGTAGACAAATTTTCGCTAAACGTAAGATTGATATGAAATCTGTCTTTGGGCAGATAAAGGTTTGCTTGGTTATAAGAGATGTCATCTTAGAGGTGAGCGTAAAGTGAGAATTGACATGGGATTCGTACTAACGGTCAACAACCTGCTGAAATATAATAAGAGAAAGAGGTGAAATTAAAAAGCTAGAGATCCGCAATTGGAAATCTCTAGCTTTTTGTTTTCTGAGAATCATCTTGACTCAGACTCTTTTGACTAATGTTACTAAAAAGATAAAGTAACTTTTAGCCTTATTTATTGTCGCCACTCAACATGTTTTTAACACCTTCGATAGCACCTTCTACAGCGTCTTTGGCATCTTCAGCAACTTCTTTTACTTTAGAAACAACTTTTTCAGCTGCACCTTCTTTTTCCATTTTTTCATCACCGATGGCTTTCCCAACACCTTCTTTAATAGAACCTTTAGCTTGATTTAATTTTTCTTCTACTGACATGATAATTTCTCCTGTTATATTTATTTTATCTTAGTTTACACGAGTTTTTTCGTGAGATACTACACCAGTTGTTGCACCTTTAACAGCTTCTACACCTTCGCTAACTTTTTCTTGAACAGTTGAGAAACCAGATCCAAGACCAGCTTTAGCTTTTTCGAATTGTTCTGAAGCGAATTCTCCTGTTGATTCAGCAACGTCAGATACGCGATCTTGAAGGCTTACTGAGTCTGCTTCATGTTGTTCTTTAGTTTTGATGTCGACAACGTTTACGTTGATTTCAACAACTTCCAAGTCAGTCATTTTAGCAACTTCTGAAGATACGATTTCTCTGATTTCTGAATATAAAGCTGGAACATTTTTTTGGTACTCAACAATAACGTTTAAGTCAACTGCAACTTGTGTTTTACCAACTTCTACGTTAACACCACTTGTTACGTCATCGCTGTTAATGATTTTTTCTTTAAGATTTGAGAAGAAACCACCGTCGATTCCCAAAAGACCTGAAACGTTTTCTAGTGACAGACCAATGATTTTTTGGATAACTTTATCTTCGTAAGTAAGTTCCCCTTTGATTTCGTGAGCTACAGCAGTAGCATCTTTCTTTTCTACGTTAGTGTTAATGTTTTTTTCGTTTGACATATGAAACTCCTTTGATTAAATTAGTAATTTTTATTTATTTATTTATTTATGTATTTATCTATCTATATAGTTTTTTTCGATATATAATCCAGCTGCAACTCCCAGTGCTCCTAAAATCAATACAAATATTGTTTTGAAGAAGCCAAAGGAGATAATCAAACAAGCGAGAAATACGCCTATGAGACCAGCGATAATTGGATATCGATATTGTTTAAGCCATTCCATTTTTTACTTCCTTACTTCACACGACTAACAGTCTTTTTGTTTTGAGGTTTTGGTTTAGGCTGGTAGTCTTTTACTAGAACTTCTAGTTTAACCTGACGCTCAATACCAAAAAACTGCTTCAATCCATTAGTTATTTCATTTTGAATTAGTTGGCATCTGTCAGCGATGTTGTCCGAAGGAAGAATTTTACCTTCTACATGAACGAAACATTTATTTTTTCGTAAATTTACATGAACAGTTGGGTTCTTGATCAATCCATGATCACTTACCAAACTTCTAACAAAACCTTCGATTGCAGAATTCTTTAATTTTAATGTATCATTTTTAGTTTCAAGTTGAATTTCCAAATAACGTTTAGGATAAAACAACACAACTAACATCGATAACAAAACTAAAGTTGATAGAGCCACTATCCCCCAGAATATATATCTAGAGAGATAGAATTCAACGAAATGATTCTGTCTCCAGCTAAATAGCTGAATGCCTAGATCACTAACTTGATGATAATCTATCAAAACAGGAAGGAAAATTGTCAAGATTAAAATACAGAAAATAATTAAACATATTTTCTTTGTTTTTGACATATACAATCCTTTCGATTTAACATTTAAACTATTTTTACCCGTCTAATCTATTTAAAAATAGTTTATTACTACAAGTAATTATTTTTTACCTGTAAAGAATGATACTACAGTAACAACAATTGCTGCTCCTGCAATAGATGGGATCAAAGCCATTCCAGCGATGGATGGGCCTCAACTACCTAAAAGGGATTGTCTTACAGATGACCCGACTAAACCAGCGAATACATTTGCGACGATTCCCATAGAACTACCTTTTTTAGTGATTCTACCTGCTACAAGTCCAATCAGACCTCCAGCAATGATAGATCACAACATTGCTTACCCTCCTTTTTTATTTTAATATCAAAAAATAAATCAATTCCTTTGATTATTGCTATTATATAATTTTAATATAAAATAATCAATTATTTTGATTATTATATAATTTTAATATAAAAAAATCAAATTCTTTGATTGTTGCTATTATATAATTTTTAAAATTAAAAGTATAATCTTTCGACTTGAATTTGATTCTGTATTCACGCCCTCAATAGACGGTAAAATAAGAAAATTGTTTATATATTGTCTCTGTAGTGTTATTATACGAAATAAAAGATTTTAGGAAAAGTCGTTATATCATGTTATACCTATTCTTTGTGGTATAATTGCAAGAGGTTTAATCCGATAATTTATAAAGAGAGAAAGACATTCATGAGAGATTTATTATCTAAAAAAAGTCATAGGCAATTAGAATTATTATTTGAACATAAACGTTGGTTTCATCGTTCTGAACTAGCAGAGTTATTAAATTGTACAGAACGTGCAGTCAAAGATGATCTATCCCATGTTAAATCTGCTTTTCCTGACTTGATTTTTCATTCTTCTACTAATGGTATACGCATTATTAATACTGATGATAGTGATATTGAAATGGTTTACCATCATTTCTTTAAACATTCAACTCATTTTTCGATTTTAGAATTCATCTTCTTTAATGAAGGTTATCAAGCCGAGAGTATTTGTAAAGAATTTTATATCAGTTCATCTTCGCTCTATCGTATTATTAGCCAAATCAATAAAGTGATTAAAAAGCAATTTCAATTTGAAATCAGTCTGACTCCTGTTCAAATCATTGGAAATGAGAGAGACATTCGTTACTTTTTTGCACAATATTTTTCAGAAAAATATTATTTTCTAGAATGGCCATTTGAAAATTTTTCGTCAGAGCCCTTGTCTCAATTGCTAGAATTGGTTTATAAGGAAACAAGCTTTCCAATGAATTTGTCAACGCATAGAATGCTAAAGTTGCTCCTAGTAACCAATCTATATCGAATAAAGTTTGGTCATTTTATGGAAGTAGATAAAGATTCTTTTAACGACCAAAGTTTGGATTTTTTAATGCAGGCAGAAGGAATAGAAGGTGTTGCTAAGAATTTTGAATTAGAATACAATATCTCTTTAGATGAAGAAGTTGTTTGCCAATTATTTGTGTCTTACTTTCAAAAAATGTTTTTCATAGATGAAAGTCTCTTTATAAAATGCGTAAAAAAGGATAGCTATGTTGAAAAATCTTACCATCTATTGAGTGATTTTATTGATCAGATTTCAGCCAAGTATCAGATTGAGATTGAGAATAAGGATAATCTGATTTGGCATCTGCATAATACCGCACATCTGTATCGTCAAGAGTTGTCCACTGAGTTTATTTTATTTGATCAAAAAGGGAATACAATCAGGAATTTTCAAAATATTTTTCCTAAATTTGTTTCAGATGTAAAAAAAGAGCTTTCTCATTATTTAGAGACTCTTGAGGTTTGTTCTAGTTCAATGATGGTAAATCATCTATCTTATACCTTCATCACTCATACCAAACATTTGGTGCTTAATTTACTACAAAATCAGCCAAAGCTGAAGGTTCTGGTTATGAGCAATTTTGATCAGTATCATGCAAAATCAGTAGCGGAAACACTTTCTTATTATTGCAGCAACAATTTTGAACTTGAAGTTTGGACTGAATTAGAATTATCAAAGGAATCTTTAGAAGAATCGCCTTATGATATCATCATTTCTAATTTTATTATTCCTCCGATTGAAAATAAGAGACTCATCTATTCAAATAATATAAACACGGTCTCACTCATATCTTTGTTAAATGCCATGATGTTTATTCGATTAGACCAGTGATTGAAAGAAGACTCCATCCATCTCTAGGGTAGATTTCCTTTAGATAGGTGGAGTCTTTTTGAATATTAAAAAATTTCATATCTATCATTAGCAGAGATCCTAGTTACATTCATTTTGGGACCTGTTTTAAATAGCATATACACAGAACCAAGTATCTGAAGTAGAAAAAGAAAGACCTTTTAATCCTGTATCAAAAAATTTGAAACGGGATGTGTCACAGATTGAATCGAAACCCTATCCTATGATTTGTTGGCTATTCGAACACGGGTTATAATACCATATGGATCACTAAATTCTAACTCTCTTGAGTTTAGCCATGTGATTGGTACCTCAACTTCAGGTGTACTCTGGTCAATGATGAGGAGTTCCTCTTTACTTGTAACCTCAATGAGATAGTAGGCTAGGCCTGGCAATCCTTGCTGACGTTTGGTTAGACCTTTTCCGAACCACTTATCCATTGCCAAGTGATGTATTGATTTTTTGTAGTAATATATGACATTGTGTTTTCCTTTTTATTTCTTAAAGCTGAGAACTGTTTTTCCACGTGAGCGACCATTAGCGACTTTGTCTAATGCGCTATTTAGCTCTTCAAATGGATAAACTGTATCGATAGAGGGTTTGATTTCTAATTTACTAAAGAGGTCAGCTACCTCTTGTAATTGAGCGCCATTGCTTTCTACAAAGATAAAATGGTAGTGGACACCATATTTTTCCGCCATTTTATCAAATTTGCGACCCGCTAGTCCAAGTAAGATTTGTTTCCATTTTGGTAGATTCATGCGTTTGGAAAAGGCACCGTTTGGCATGGCACGGAGGGAAACAAGCTGTCCACCTTTTTTCATGATAGACATTTGTTTTTCAGTTTCAGCTCCACCGAGAGTATCGAGAACATAATCCACCTGACTAACGGTTTTTGTGTAATCCTCTGTTTTGTAATCGATAAATCTATCTGCTCCTAGTTTCAAAACACGCTCAGCGCTATCTCCAGAACCGTTGGTAATAACCTTCAAACCTTTGGCCTTGGCAATCGGAATGGCCATTCCACCAACTCCTCCAGTACCACCAGAAATAAAGATCGTTTTCCCAGCTTGAGCTCCCATGAGGTCAAGAGCCTGCATGATTGTCAAGGTAGTAAGGGGAACAGCAGCGGCTTCCTCATCTGATAGATAGTCTGGAACCTTGGCTAAGGCTTGGCTATCGACAGCTACGTATTCTGCAAAGGCGCCAATTTGGTCGAGTGGGAGACGTCCAAAAACTCGGTCTCCGACTTTGAAATTTTTGACTTGTCTACCTGTCGCCTCAACGATACCGACTACTTCATTCACCGCAGTTTGAGGAAGTTTGTAAGGAACGATCATCTTGACTTCTCCTCGGGAAATCATGTTATCCAGAGGATTAACACCAGCTGTGCTTACTTTGATCAAGACTTCTTTGTCTGTGATGCCTGGTTTAGCGATTTCTGTGATGTTCAATGTGATATTGTTTTTGTTATAAGTAGTATGTTGTGCGACTTTCATCTATTTTCTCTTTTCTTTTTTAATATGATTCATATACTTGTATCTAATACAAGTATATGCTGTTCCCAGTAAAAACTGATCTGCATGCAAATCAGTTTCGTTTTTGTTTGACTTGTTTATATAGATTGTCAATGACATCTTCTAAAGTTTGATTTGCTAATTCCTTCTCTAATTGAGATTCGGCACTAGCGAAAAGCGGTGAAACTGCTCCTTGGATATGTTTTCCAACAGGGCAATCAGGATTGCTATTTTGATGAACAGGGAATAAACTAATGTGATTGATTTCTTGAGTAGCATAGTAGATCTCTAGTAAAGTCATTTTCTTTGGAGACTTACTGAGTTGATAACCTGTTTTTCCTTGCTGGGAATGAATCAAATCTGCATTTTTCAATAAGGCAATCACTTTTCGAATGTAACTAGCGTTAGTCCCAACACTAATAGCTAGTGCTTGAGAACTTAAGGTTTCCTTGCTTTCACTAATCATTGTTAAGATATGCAAAGCAACTGAGAATTTTGTATCCATATGAATCCCTCTCTTAATAAACTTGTATCAGATACAAGAACAAGTATAACATAAATTAAAAGAAAAGCAAGTCTTTTGTTTTAAATTTTAAAAAATTTTGAGTGCAATCAGATTAGAGCTGTCTGGGAAGGGTGTTCATAAAATTATACCGTTGATATCCATTAGTTGACCAAAAGTAGAACAGATACACAAAAAAGCCTTGTAAATCAAGGCTTTTTCCTGTTGTATTTAGATGCCCCCTACAGGGATTTGGAAAGGACTTTCATATTGAGAGCAATTAAAAATATTGAAATATAAGTGATTTTAGGTATTTTCAATGTCATGATTTAAAAATGGGACAAAAGTGGGGCAAAAACCATACAGATTCTAAACTGTATGGTTCTTTTTTTATCTAACCAAGAAAGGTTAAAACTTATTAAAACAAATGCAATCAACTGTTGAAAACTTTTTAGTCCGTGTAATATAAAAACAAGTAAAAAGTTGAACTATAGGGAATATTGTGTCATAATAGGTAATAGATGAATAATTAATAGATTGGAAATAATGCTTTCTTACCTTAACAAGTTGAATTGGTTATACATTTTTTCGTCGCAATTGTGTCTATCTCTCGAGTTTAGCTAGTTTTTATAAGCTCTGGCTTCTAATCAATATAACAAATTTTAGAAGTGCATAAGACAAGATGGTGACATTACTACAGTCATTTCTAGTCACCATATGTTGCTGGCACAGGCTGTTTGTAGTGTTGGCTATTTACTAGTCAGTTTAATCGGAGTGTTTAATTTTTATTGTTGAAAGGTTTTTATATGGCGAAAATTCTATCTTTAGGTCTGACAGGTAAGAAATTACTTGCTCAGGGGTTCTTGTTTGTTCTGCTAGGTCTCATCTTGATGGTCACGGGGACTTGGTTGCCAGTAAAGGTTATTCGACTGGTTCTGTTTTTAGCTTGGATAGCAACGGTCTTAGATTTAGTATTACGTATTTTCAAAAAAAGTCAGTCAACGGACACCTTGGGAGTTGCACTGGTTAAATTGTTAGTGCTGGGATATTTGCTTGGCTCCAATCTTGCGACGGATGTGCCGATTTATATTTTGGCTCTTGTGATTGGAGTTTATCAGATTTTTCATGCTAGTATTAACCTTGTCACCTATGTTCTCTACCGCAAAAACAAAATTCGACCTCGTTTTCGTCTCTTACTAGATGGACTCGTACTAGTTTTTCTTGGTGGGACTAGTCTTTTGTCCTCTACAGGAAATTCTGTCTTTCAACTCTTTGTATTAGGGGCTTATTTTTTCCTTTATGGTGTGTCCAATATCCGTGATGGTTTCTTGTTTGAGGAGGAAATTGGGAAAAACCATCTCAAACGTCGCATTAGAATTAGCTTACCTATTGTCCTAGCCGCTCTCATCCCTGCAAGAACTTTAGCAAAAATCAACAAATTCATGCAGGAAAATGCTGATGAGAGAGAGGATATCCATCTTGGAATGGTGAAGTCTGGTAAGACAGCGGAGCTTGAAATTTTTGTTCATACAGCTGAGACCTCTCTGTTTTCGGCAATTGGTCATGTGGATATCTGCTATCAAGGCCGTGTTATTTCTTATGGCAACTATGATCCGTCTTCTGAGACCTTATTTGGCATGGTAGGAGATGGTGTCTTATATTTCTGTGATCGTGACAAGTACATTGACCTATGTAAACGTGAGAGTCAAAAAACGCTTTTTGGTTATGGGATAGATTTGACGCCTGAAATGGAAAAAGCAGTTCAGAAAAAGTTGGCTGAATTGAAACAACTGACGATTCCATGGGAGCCAAGTGCAGATAAAATCACGACAGGTGATGGTAAGGAAGACTACACCTACGCTTATAAAATCAGACATGAGACGGATGGGGAACTTTATAAATTTATCAAATCTAAGTTTAAATCCTACTTTGTCTTATCCACAAACTGTGTGCTCTTGGCTGATACCATAGTCGGTCAGGCTGGCACCGATATCCTCTCACCCAAAGGATTTATCGCTCCAGGAACTTACCAAGCCTACCTTAATCGAGAGTTTGAAAAACCAAATAGTATAGTCGTATCTAAACATGTTTATTAAGGAGAATTTATGAACTTAGTAAAAAAATACACCCCGTTAATACTTTTTATAGGGCTGGTTGCTCTTGTAATTCTGAATGCATCGAGCTTTATATCAGGAGCAATCTCTCTCTTTGATGTAATATCAACCTTGATTTATGGTGCTGTTATTGCTTTTGTGCTTAATGTTCCTATGAAAAAAATTGAACAGTACTTAGTTAAATTGAAGGTAAAGGCAGAGTTGCGTCGTCCGATTGCCATGGTACTTGTTTTCCTAGCTCTTATCTTAATCGTGATTGCTCTTTTGGTTTTGGTGCTGCCAACCCTAGCCCAGACTATTAGTCAGCTGGGAACAGTCCTTTCAACAGTCCTTACTCAACTTGGGAAATTGCTAGGCAGCTCGGAATTTGTAACCAAAGACATGTTGTCAACTATCGTATTAGGCATACAGGGACAATCTAGTTCTATTAGCCAAGCTTTGATAGGTTTTTTATCAGGTCTGACTAGTAATATCGGCAATATTTTTTCAAGTTTGATGAATGCCTTTTTGATTATAGTCTTCACCTTTTTATTTTTATCCAGTAAGGAACATTTGGCAGCGATGACGAGTCGACTTCTAAAAGTTTTTCTTCCAGAGAAGGTGGTGATAAAGTTGACTTACATTGGACAAGTAGCACTAGAGACTTATGACCAATTTTTGATGAGTCAGCTGATTGAAGCAGTTATCATAGGAGTTATGATAGCGGTTGGTTACAGCATGTTTGGGATACCCTATGGAGTAATGACAGGTATCTTTGCAGGAGTGCTATCGTTCATTCCTTATGTAGGGCCTATGATTGCTTGTGTTGTGGGAGCGATTTTTATCTTCACAGTGAGTCCTACTCAAGCCTTACTTTCTCTTCTTCTATATCAAGTTATACAGCTGATTGAAGGAAACCTTATTTATCCTAGAGTTGTAGGTCAGTCTATTGGCTTACCAGCCCTTTTCACGCTTGCGGCTGCTAGTATCGGAGGGAATCTTTTCGGACTACTTGGAATGATATTCTTTACCCCCGTATTTGCTGTTATCTATCGACTGGTTAAAGAATTTGTCGTTGCAAAGGAAAATCAGGTAGATTAAGAAAAACTAAATTTAATAAGATATACTGAGAAGAGAGTGAGAGATTCTCTTCTCTTTTATTTTTAAATACTTTTCTACAAAAAGCTATTAGACGTTAAAAAAAAGCCTTGGTTTCAAGGCTTATTTCTGTTGATTTAGATGTGCCCCCTGCAGGGCTCGAACCTGCGCCCCATAGCTTAAGAGTCTACTGCTCTACCAACTGAGCTAAGGAGGCAACAGAAAAAGCTGAGAATGTAACTTCCCAGCTATTTTAATATGCCCAAAATGGCAGCTAGATTATTTACGAAAGGCATCAAGGATATAGGTGAAACCAACAATTAAAAATGCAAAGGCAACGACATAAACGACAAAGACACTTGTAGCTACTGGATTGAACAAAATCACTAGACCTAGTAAAAATGCAAGCAACGCTATCCACATGATATGGTTGCCAATAATAGGGAAAATCAATCCCAGACGATTGCCTTTAAAGAAAACTATAATGGCTTCTACAATTAACCAAATTCCTAAAATAGTTGGAATGACAACTGGCAGCGTCACAAAGCCATAGGCAACGAGGTAAAGAGCTAAGAGAAGATTAACAATCCCTTGGAAAAGATGAGCTGGTGAGCGAAGCTCTTTTGGTACAGAGAAATAGCCTAAAATAGCTGCTATAGAAGCAACCAGTAAACCAAATGAAATCCACCAGCTGTAAGCAACAAGATTAGCTACTGGGTCTGTAAATAGAAAGAGTGCTAAAAGGACAAAAACAACTCCTGCAAGGAATAGCAGTAAACGATTAGAAAATTTCATTTCAATACCCCCTATATAGTATAGTATAGTTTGATAATAAAAATATTATACACCTTTTTAGAGGAAATATCAATAAACAAAATGGAAAATTTGGAAGTTTCAGTCTGATTTATGAAAAGAAAATCAGTTTTTATTATTTTGAAAATAAAAAGAGAAGATAAAATTTGTCTTCTCTACATGAAAATATTGTATGGCATCAAAGCAAAAGTAACTGGCTTTACACTATTTGTAAAGATGTAATTTGATTCAAAAAGAAAAGATAGATTTAAAATGTGGGACAAATGATGGGGTAAATCAGTTATAGACAAGCAAAAAAGCCTTGTAAATCAAGGCTTTTCCTGTTGTATTTAGATGCCCCCTACAGGGATCGAACCTGTGACCCACGGATTAAGAGTCCGCTGCTCTGCCAGCTGAGCTAAGGAGGCAAAGAAAAAAGCTGTATTGGTGCCGAAACTTCACGGTTTGTATTGAACCCGCGCAATTAAGCAGGTGGGCAACTCGCTCTAACTGAAGCTGTTTCCGTGTGAGACGGCCTACATGCTGTTAGAAGACTTTTGTTTCCCTAATAATACAAAAAATAGTCGGTCAACACTTAAGTGTGAAGTCGTACACCACAGCGTTTCTATGTTTATATAATACCACTTTTTCAAAAAAAATCAAGAGGAAAGTGCAATTTTTTGAAAAGGATTTCAGATTTTTCGCAAACGGTCGATAGCTTCCTTTCTTTGAGCCAAAGCCCGTTCATATTTACCAGTATCTTCTGCTTGGAAATAGTGATGATTACGAATTTTTTCTGGCAGATAGTCTTGCTTGACCCAATTTCCAGGATAGTTGTGTGGGTAGAGATAGTCTTGGGCATTCCCCAGTTCCTTGCTTCCGCTGTAGTGCCCATCACGCAGGTGTCGCGGAATAGGCAAGTGCCCTGATGTTTTGAGGTCAGCAAGTGCCTTATCCATAGCTACATAGGCTGAGTTGGATTTTGGAGAAAGGGCCAAATCAATGACGACATTGGCAATGAGGATGCGGGCTTCTGGGAAACCAATCTTCTGGGCAGCATCAAGAGCAGTCACGGTGTGAATCTGGGCTTCAGGATTGGCCAAACCGATATCTTCATAAGCGATAACAGTCAAACGACGAGCGAGACTTGGCAAATCACCAGCCTCAATCAAGCGGGCAGCATAGTGAAGACTGGCATCAACATCTGAGCCACGGATAGACTTTTGCAGGGCTGAGAGAACATCGTAGTGTCCATCTCCATCCTTGTCCATGGTAATGTAGCTTCTCTGAAGACTATTTTCCATGATATCGAGGGTGATGTGGCGGATGCTCTTATCATTCTCAGGGGTAGAGAGAACAGCCAGGTCCAGTGAGTTGAAGGCAGAGCGAAGGTCTCCGTTTGTAGAGGTTGCGATGAAATCCAGCGCATCCTCATCTAGTTCTACTGGAAAATCAAAACCACGCTCAGGGTTACTTAGGGCTATCTGAAGAGCCTCTTTGACGTCTTGGTTAGACAGAGGTTCCAACTCAAAAATTTGAACACGGCTACGAATAGCAGGTGTTACAGAAAAAAAAGGATTTTCAGTCGTAGCCCCAATCATGATGACGAGACCACTTTCCAAGAGTGGAAGTAGAAAGTCTTGCTTGGTCTTGTCTAGACGATGAATTTCGTCCAGCAGGAGAACTAGTCCTCCAGAGAATTTTGCTTCCTCGGCGATTTCTTGCAGTCGCTTTTTACTATCAACTGTCGCATTGAAAGTTCGAAAGGCATACTTGGTCGTCCCTGCGATGGCAGAGGCAATACTGGTCTTGCCGATTCCCGGAGGGCCATAGAGAATCATGGAGGACAGGCGGTTGGCTTCCACCATGCGACGGATAATTTTTCCAGGTCCTACCAGATGCTCTTGACCGATGACCTGGTCGATGGTTTTAGGGCGCATGCGAAGCGCGAGATTGTCTGGCATAGCAGTCCTTTCTAACGTGGATTTTCTGATGTATATGTGGTAAGATGGTAGTATCTA
Source organism: Streptococcus mitis (assembly GCF_946190155.1). Classification (GTDB taxonomy): domain Bacteria; phylum Bacillota; class Bacilli; order Lactobacillales; family Streptococcaceae; genus Streptococcus; species Streptococcus mitis_CL. The sequence goes on along the minus strand of NZ_CAMHZL010000005.1, from coordinate 116,310 downwards.
TTTTAGCATATTTCCGAGCAATCGGGGCGATTAAAGAGTCGCATAGAAAGAGGACAAAATGGCAACATACGGATTTTTAGATGTTTTAGAGGAAGAGTTGGAGAAGAACTTTCCCTTTGACTTTGAGATTAGTTGGGACAAGCGCAACCACGCGGTTGAAGTGAGTTTTTTGTTAGAAGCGCAAAATGCTACAGGCGTGGAGATGGTGGATGAGGACGGAGAGGTATCATCGGACGATATCCTTTTTGAGGAAGCCGTACTCTTTTATAATCCTGCCAAGTCAACAGTTAATGCAGAAGACTATTTGACGGTTATTCCTTACCTACCTAAAAAAGGATTTTCTCGTGAATTTTTAGCTTATTTTGCGCTATTCCTTAAAGATACTGCTGAGGTTGGACTGGATGCGCTCATGGACTTTTTGGAAGACCCTGAAGCAGAAGAATTCGTCATGGAATGGAACGAAGAAGTCTTTGAAGAAGGAAAAGAAGGCTTGGAAGAGGGAGAATTTTATCCTTATCCAAGATACTAGGGGTTGGTTGGAGACTTTATGAAAAAAATTGGGACTTATTTGGTTTATGTGCTAGCTTTTGTCCTTATTATGCTAGCTTTTGCTTGTGGAACCATCGCATTTGCAGAGTTGGGGTATTCCGCATTTTTAGCCTTTACTTTTGGTTATACCTTCGCTCTTATAAGCATGTATTTAATCTTTATTCTTCATGAGCTGGGTCATGCTTTTTGTGGATACTTGACAGGCTATCGTCTGGTGGCTTTTGGATTAGGGAACTTTCTTTTAACCAAAAAGTCAGGCAGGCTTCATCTTAGTCGAACAGCAGTTATAAAAAATGTTGGTGCTCAGTATATTGGTTTAAAAGAGAATGAAAGTGATCAAAGAATCATCTTAATGCTTTCAGGTGGCTTGATAGTTCACCTTTGCTTGATATTATTGGCAACACTTTTTGGATTTTTGACAAGAAGCTGGTATTTTGCAGGCACTTGGATTTTTCTAAATTTATCTTTCTTCTTAAACAACGTTTTGCCAGTCGGAATCACCGATGGAGCAAAAATCTGGGAATTGCTACAATACCCTAAAAATACGAAATACGCCTACTTGGTATTGAGACATTCTGCTCAAACTTTGCTGGCTCCTCAAAAATATGATTTGAAAGATTTTACCATGACTGTTGATGAGGATGCGAGAGGGAGTTTCGCAGAAAGTATTGAAACTCTTCAGGGATTGGTATTCATATTGGATGATAATATAGAGCTTGCAAAGCAACAGTTTCAGTCTGTGCTAGAGAAAACAGATAATCCAATGTCTAAAACTATTTCTCAAATATACCTTCTTCAAGTTGCTCTGATGGAAGGAAATAATAAGAAAGCGGAAGAATATGCAAGTATTCGAGGGGTCAAATCCTTTTTATCTATAAAAACAGCAGATATGCAGGTCATTCAAGCTTGGTATCAATTCAAGGTAAAGAAAGATGTAGTTCAAACTCACAAAGCTATGAAGATTGCTAGACATAAAATGAATAGTAGCCGGATGTTACGGGATGAGAAAATCTATTATCAAAACTGGTTAGCCGAGCTGGAAAAGGAATTAGCCGAAGGAGTCTAATATGGAAATAGAGATTTCTGATTTCACAGGTTGTAAGATTGCTTTGTTTTGTGGGGATAAGCTCTTGACTATCTTACGCGATGATAAGGAAAGCATTCCCTGGCCCAATATGTGGGAACTGCCTGGTGGTGGCCGTGAAGGGAATGAAAGTCCCTTTGAGTGCGTGGCGCGTGAAGTTTATGAAGAACTGGGAATTCATCTGACTGAAGATTGTCTGCTTTGGAGTAAGGTTTATCCAAGTATGCTTTTTGCGGATAAACAATCTGTATTTCTTGTCGGTCAGTTGACACAGAACCAGTTTTACAATATCACCTTTGGTGATGAAGGGCAGGGCTATCAGCTCATGAATGTCGAGGAATCTCTTGGCTCAGATAAGGTCGTACCCCAGTTGCAGGATAGAGTGAGGGATTATTTGGAGGAAGTAAAATGATTTTTGCAATTGCAACAACCACGTTAAATAAAGAAGTTAAGCGTAAGCTAGAAACTGGACAATATTCTAGAGAGGAAGCTATATTCATTTATATAGAATATTTAAAGTTAAAGAAGATGAGAGAAAGAGCAATGAAAGTAACTGGGATCTCTATGGCTGTTATTTGGGGATTAATGCTTGTTTTACCCTTACTGAGTGGTAGAGGTCTCGTACTGCCTCTTTCAGTACATTTTTTATTTTTGCTACTGCTTGCAGGAGTTGTTCTATTTGTTTATTATCTGATGTTTGGTATTTTTAAACAGCAGATTCATAGCGCAATGAAAGAACATTATACAGATGTGATTGAAGAATTTAAGAAGAATAAGGAAAATACAAAATGGAAACATGGCAAGAGTTAAAAGTTACAGTGAAGCGTGAGGGGGAGGAGCTAGTCTCCAATCTCTTGATTGAGTTGGGAGCGCAAGGTGTTGCGATTGAAGACAGTATGGACTATGTGGGAAATGTTGATCGCTTCGGCGAGATTTTCCCAGAGGTCGAGCAACAAGAAGAAATCGTTGTGACCGCCTACTACCCTGAAACGGTGGATGTTGCAGAGGTTGAGGCGGACTTACAGGCTCGCTTAGCAGAATTGACAGATTTTATGGATTTGGGAGAGGTCAAAATGGGGACGACTGCCTTGGCTGAGGAAGACTGGGCAGACAACTGGAAGAAATACTATGAACCCGCTCGCATCACTCATGATTTGACTATCGTGCCGTCTTGGACAGACTATGAGGCGACTGCGGGAGAAAAAATTATCAAGCTAGACCCTGGTATGGCCTTTGGAACGGGAACCCATCCAACCACTAAGATGAGCCTCTTTGCCTTGGAGCAGGTCCTTCGTGGTGGCGAAACGGTGCTGGATGTGGGTACTGGATCAGGCGTCCTCTCCATTGCTAGCTCGCTACTTGGAGCTAAGGAAATTTTCGCCTATGACCTAGATGATGTGGCGGTTCGTGTTGCTCAGGAAAATATTGAGCTAAACCCTGGTATGGAAAACATCCATGTAGCAGCAGGAGACTTGCTTAAGGGAGTTGAGATTGAGGCAGATGTGATTGTAGCTAATATCTTGGCGGATATCCTCATTCATCTGACAGACGATGCCTATCGTTTGGTTAAGGACGAAGGCTACCTGATTATGAGTGGGATTATCAAAGATAAGTGGGACATGGTGCGCCAGTCGGCTGAGTCAGCTGGATTTTTCCTTGAAACCCATATGATTCAAGGGGAATGGAATGCCTGTGTTTTCAAGAAGACAAAGGATATCTCTGGTGTGATTGGAGGCTAGTATGCAACAGTATTTTGTCAAAGGCAGTGCTATCTCACCTGTCACCATCGAGGATAAGGAAACCAGCAAGCATATGTTTCAGGTTATGCGCTTGAAAGAGGATGATGAGGTGACTTTAGTCTTTGATGATGGCATTAAGCGATTGGCGCGCGTGCTGGATGTGGGAAATCGTCAGTTTGAGTTGCTCGAAGAGCTAGCTGACAATGTGGAACTGCCAGTCCAGGTGACCGTCGCATCCGGCTTTCCTAAGGGGGACAAGCTGGAGTTCATCGCTCAAAAAGTAACCGAACTGGGTGCTAGCCAAATCTGGGCCTTCCCCGCAGACTGGTCCGTTGCCAAGTGGGATGGCAAGAAATTGGGTAAAAAGGTTGAAAAACTAGAAAAAATTGCCCTTGGAGCGGCCGAGCAAAGCAAGCGTAATATTGTTCCAAGTATCCAGCTTTTTGAGAAAAAAGCAGATTTTCTAGCCCAACTGGACCAGTTTGACTCTATCGTAGTAGCCTATGAAGAGTCGGCCAAAGAAGGAGAAGCCGCTGCGCTCTTACAAGCGGTCTTTGGTCTTGAAAAAGGAGCAAAACTGCTCTTTATCTTTGGTCCAGAAGGTGGTCTGTCACCTGCAGAAATCGAAAGTTTTGAAGCTAAGGGAGCAGTCTTGGCAGGTCTTGGTCCTCGTATTTTGCGAGCAGAAACAGCACCACTTTACGCCTTATCAGCCCTTAGTGTTTTATTAGAATTAGAGAAATAAGAGGAAGAAAATGGAACAAAAACACCGTTCAGAATTTCCAGAGAAGGAACTTTGGGATTTAACAGCCCTATACCAAGACCGTGAGGATTTCTTGCGTGCAATCGAGAAAGCTCGCGAAGACATCAACCAGTTTAGCCGTGACTACAAGGGCAATCTTCACACTTTTGAAGATTTTGAGAAGGCCTTTGCGGAATTGGAACAAATCTACATTCAGATGAGCCATATTGGCAACTATGGCTTTATGCCTCAGACGACAGACTATAGCAATGACGAATTTGCCAATATTGCTCAAGCTGGGATGGAATTTGAAACAGATGCCAGCGTAGCCTTGACCTTCTTTGACGATGCCTTGGTGGAAGCTGATGAGGAAGTCTTGGACCGTTTGGGTGAATTACCTCATTTGACGGCGGCCATTCGTCAGGCCAAAATCAAAAAAGCCCACTATCTAGGGGCTGATGTGGAGAAGGCCTTGACCAATTTAGGAGAAGTTTTCTACAGTCCGCAGGATATTTACACTAAGATGCGAGCTGGGGACTTTGAAATGGCTGACTTTGAAGCTCATGGCAAGACCTACAAAAACAGTTTTGTGACCTATGAGAATTTCTACCAAAACCATGAGGACGCTGAGGTCCGTGAGAAATCATTCCGTTCCTTCTCAGAAGGTCTTCGTAAGCACCAAAATACGGCTGCGGCAGCCTATTTAGCCCAAGTCAAGTCTGAAAAACTACTGGCAGATATGAAGGGTTACGACTCAGTCTTTGATTATCTTCTAGCTGAGCAAGAAGTGGACCGTGCTATGTTTGATCGTCAGATTGACCTCATCATGAAGGATTTTGCGCCAGTTGCTCAGAGATACCTCAAGCATGTTGCCAAGGTAAATGGTCTTGAAAAGATGACCTTTGCGGACTGGAAATTGGATTTGGATAATGCCCTCAATCCTCAAGTGACTATTGACGACGCCTATGATTTGGTCATGAAGTCAGTAGAACCTTTGGGGCAAGAATATTGTCAGGAAGTTGCTCGCTATCAAGAAGAGCGCTGGGTGGACTTTGCTGCCAATAGTGGCAAGGATTCTGGTGGATATGCGGCGGATCCATATCGCGTGCACCCTTATGTCCTCATGAGCTGGACAGGTCGTTTGAGCGATGTTTATACCTTGATTCATGAAATCGGGCATTCTGGTCAATTTATCTTTTCTGACAACCACCAAAGCTACTTCAATGCTCACATGTCGACCTACTATGTTGAAGCGCCGTCAACTTTCAATGAATTGCTTCTCAGTGATTACTTGGAGCGCCAATCTGATGACCCTCGTCAAAAACGCTTCGCTCTTGCCCACCGCTTGACAGATACCTACTTCCATAACTTTATTACCCACCTTTTGGAAGCAGCCTTTCAACGCAAGGTTTACACATTGATTGAAGAAGGAGAAACCTTCGGAGCAAGCAAACTCAATAGCATTATGAAGGAAGTCTTGACGGATTTCTGGGGAGATGCCATTGAGATTGATGATGATGCAGCTCTGACTTGGATGCGCCAAGCTCACTATTACATGGGCTTGTATAGCTACACCTACTCAGCAGGACTTGTGATCTCGACTGCAGGTTATCTTCATCTAAAACATTCAGAAACCGGAGCTGAAGACTGGCTCAATCTCCTCAAATCAGGTGGTAGCAAGACACCACTTGAGTCAGCCATGATTATAGGAGCCGATATTTCAACAGATAAACCACTCCGTGATACTATTCAGTTCTTGTCTGACACAGTTGACCAGATTATCGCTTACAGTGCCCAGTTGGGAGAGTAAGGAGAATAGAAAGGTTGTTCTAGAATGATGTTTATGGGTTTGTTAAGCGTCATTCTATTTAGCTTAGCTATAGCTATTTTCAAAAATTCCTTTGAAGGTCGTGATGTTAAATTTGAACTTGCTGCAGAACTGGTATTGATAGTTAATTACTTCATTTTCTATCAGATTGTATTTAATTGAGAAAGAAAGCTATAAATCAAATTGAAGCTATTTATGGCTAGAGAAGGTTATTTGTAAAATATAAATAATATGATTTGTATAGATAAGGTAAATATTTTAAAGAAAGGGTGATTTTATGAAAAAGGAACAAGTGTTGATTGGTTTGGGCGTTGCAACTGCAATGGTAACTGCTTTTAATGGTCATGCACAAGCTGATGAGGTTGTAAATAAACATTCGACTAAGTCAACTGTTAACCAATTAGAAACTAAAAAGGATGCTGAGGTCTCAGAATCTGATGTAAAAAATGCAGAAGTAAAACTGAATCAAACAATTGAGGAAGAAAAAAATTCTCAGAAGCTTGTTGATAAAATGCAACAAGAGCATACATCTACTGTCACAAATAAGAACAAAGCTGATGATGCTTTGAAACAAGCCCAAGAATTTGCTAAACAAGCTAGTCCTGAAAAAATTAAAAATGCAGAAAAGGATCTTGTTGCTAAACAGACAACGGTTCGGAAGTCAGAAGAAAGATTGTCAGAAGCAAAAAAAGATGAGAAACAAGCCCAAGCAAGTGTTGAGAAACAAGAAACAGTTGTTAATAAGGCAAAAACTCAAGTTGCTCAGAGAGTAGTTGATGTAAAACAAGCACAAAATAAAGTAACAGAAGCAGAGAAAGCTTTTGATTGGAATACACTACGCGAGATTCAACAGGAAACTGAGAATTTGGATGCGAAAGTGAAAGGAAACCAAGATAAAGTAAGCTCTTTAATTAATTCATTATCAAAAGCAGAGCAAGAAAGAAAAGCTCTTGTAGAAAGAGGAAACAAGACACGTTCTAATCTTGCTCAGAATTTAAAATCGGCTGGGGATGAGTTCCATACAGTAACGGTTTCTCATGAGATTGAATCAAATTCTGTTAGTGAAAGTGAGTCTAAGACTCCTCCACTTGATGAAAAAACTTTCGTAGGAAGAGATGGTAAGACCAATTATGTTGCTGCGAACGAAGATGTGAATTTTAGTGGTGAAAGAACAGAAACAATTGTTGTAAAATCTAAGGATGATATCCATACTCCTCATGTGGTTGATTATAAGAAAGTTTCTGAATACGTTCGTAACTACTTAATCGAGTTGCGGAGAATAAATGGCATTGATATTCCAGTGCCACCTGTGACTGAAAAGGCTTTGAAATATGGAAAAGCTAGGGCAGATGAAATGGTGGCAAATGATAAACTGTCACATGATACAAAACTAAAAAATCAAGATTTTGGTTTTAAGGATGCAACAGAAAATGCTACAGCTGGTTCAGTTCCAGAAAAGAGTCGATTGAGTGAAAAAGAACTTGCTTATAAAGAGCTTCTATCTTACTTTAATGATTATAGTAATGCATCATTATATGGCGCATCAACTCCGAAAGAAGCAAATACTTTTAACTATGGCCATAGAATTCCCTTGCTTGCTGCATCAGGGACTGGATTTGCTCTTGGAGCATCTTCAAGTAAAAAAACAACTTTTGGAAATTATGGTGTAATGACTTTCATTAGTGAAGCAAAAGGTGTTTATGATACATTACCAACAGTGATTAGCCCATCTGAAAAAAGAAGCTATGTTTATAATGGTAAGACCTATTATTATAATCCAAGCAGTTCATATTTTTTAGCCAGAGCAGAAAATAAAGATGGTGATCCAGACCATAGTGAATTTTATTTTAACGGTAAACGTGTAAAATTTTTACCGAAGACAACTTTCCGTTATGTTTGGAATGAAATCACACATCCTAAAAATCCAGCTTATACAAAAGCTAAAGAGGCTCTGGATAGTTTCAATCGAAAACAAAAAAAAGAAGAAACTTTAATGAGGGATAAAATTTCATCACTAAACAAAAATCTTACAATTGCTAAAACAACATTGAATACAGATCAAAAAAATCTGGATAAAACTAAAAAACGTCTTGCAGACTTAACAAAACAAAATCAGTCTAAGTTAAACGTTTTAAAATCTGCTCAATCTGAGTTGAGTAAACAACAAACTGCGTTAAATATTGCTAAATCTGAACTTTCGAAGCAAGAATCTCAATTAAATCGATTGAAAGCAATCAAAAATAATAAATCTCATGCTAGTAAGAATGCGGAACAGTCATTACTTAATGTCAAAAACGATTTGTTGAAAGCTCAACAATATGTTCTTGTCCTTAAAAATGCTCCAAGAAAACTCGAGGAAGCTAAAAAAAGTTTGATGATCGCTAAACAGAAGCTTGAGGAATCTAAAAAAGCACTTGAAAATGCAAATGCTAAACTAAAAAATGCAAAAGTTAAAAAGGAAAATGCTAAGAAAGAATACATCAAAGTATCTGAAGCATTAAAAGTAAGACTTGCTTCCAAAGGAAGTTGGATTCAATCATCTGGTCGTTGGTGGTATAGACATAACAATGGTTCCTATACATCCAATGGATGGGAACTAATTAATGGAAAATGGTATCATTTTGATCGCTCGGGCTGGATGCAGACTGGATGGGTTCAATCAGGTAGTTCGTGGTATTATCTCAGTGGTTCAGGGGATATGCAAACAGGATGGGTCAAATCAAGTGGCTCATGGTACTATTTGAATAACTCAGGCTCTATGCAAACAGGATGGTTCGCTGTTTCAGGGAAATGGTATTATGCTTACAGTTCTGGTGCTTTAGCAGTCAATACAACTACACCTGATGGATATCATGTCAATTACAATGGGGAATGGATTAAATAGAGAGTTCTGTGCTTTTTAAAAAGATTAATATAAACTCCTATTTTATTCAGTATAGTATAACCATCAAATATAGAGATTTACAACTAATTGCAATACATTAAAAATATACAATTTTTGAAAACAGTATTGCAACTGATACGAAATTTCCAATCAATTTTCTTGAAACCCTTTCCCTCTTTTGATAGACTAGTATCTAGTTTTGAAAAAAGGAGAAAGAGAATGAAAAAATTTGTCGCTGAGTTAATCGGTACGTTCATGCTTGTGTTCATCGGAACAGGAGCCGTTGTTTTTGGAAATGGCCTTGGTCACCTAGGGATTGCCTTTGCCTTTGGTCTGGCAATCGTGGTTGCAGCTTTCTCAATCGGAACTGTTTCAGGGGCTCACTTGAACCCAGCTGTTTCGATTGCTATGTTTGTAAACAAACGCTTGTCATCAAAAGACCTTGTCAACTACATCCTTGGACAAGTTGTTGGAGCCTTCATCGCTTCTGGCGCGGTATTCTTCCTCTTGGCTAACTCAGGTATGTCAACTGCTAGTCTTGGTGAAAATGCCTTGGCAAACGGTGTCACTGTCTTTGGTGGTTTCTTGTTTGAAGTCATTGCAACTTTCTTGTTTGTCTTGGTTATCATGACTGTGACATCAGCAAGCAAGGGCAATGGCGCGATTGCTGGTTTGGTAATTGGTTTGTCATTGATGGCGATGATCCTTGTGGGATTGAACATTACTGGACTTTCAGTAAACCCAGCTCGTAGTTTGGCACCAGCTGTCTTGGTAGGTGGTGCAGCCCTTCAACAAGTTTGGATTTTCATCCTTGCACCAATCGTTGGTGGAGTTCTTGCAGCCCTCGTTGCAAAAAACTTCCTTGGAACAGAAGAATAATTGAAACTTAAAAAGCCTTGCTCCTCATTTTGAGGAACAGGGCTTTTTCGTATGATACTCTTCGAAAATCTCTTCAAACCACGTCAGCTTCCATCTGCAACCTCAAAATAGTATTTTGAGCTGACTTCGTCAGTCTTGTCTACAACCTCAAAGCAGTGCTTTGAGCGACCTGCGGCTAGCTTCCTAGTTTGATTTTCATTGAGTATGAGTTTAACGGTTATCAATTTTCTCTGGATAAAGGTCGTGTTGGAAGAGGCGTTGTTCTGCCAAGCCTTCATACTTAGTTCCAGGCTTACCGTAGTTGTAGTAGGGGTCAATTGAGATGCCACCGCGAGGAGTAAATTTTCCCCAAACCTCCAAATAGCGAGGATCTAGCAAGTTGACTAAGTCTTTCCCAATGGTGTTGATACAGTTTTCGTGGAAATCTCCGTGGTTTCGGTAGCTAAAGAGGTAGAGTTTGAGGGATTTTGACTCGACACAGAGCTTGTCAGGGATGTAGGAAATATAGATAGTTGCAAAGTCTGGCTGAGCAGTGATTGGGCAAAGTGAGGTGAATTCAGGACAGTTAAATTTGATAAAATAGTCATTTTCCACATGACGATTGTCAAAGGATTCGAGGACTTCTGGTTGATATTCGAAAATGTAGTTGGTTTCTTTGTTGCCGAGGAGGCTTAGGTTTTTCATTTCTTCTTGTTGTGACATGATTCTTTCTTTCTAATTTTAAACACCACGTTGATTATCGTAGAGGAGGGTATGGAGTTGAGGAAGGACGCGGACATTGCCCCAGCTATCGTCGGCAGCGATGCGTTCCCAGAGTTCTTTGAGACGGTCCAGTTGGTCTTGGACAATATTGCCTGTAGCCTTGGGCTCAGGATTTCCAGCTGATAAGAAGAGAACATCTGGTTGGTAACGTTCTTGTATGCCTCTGGCAAAGGCCAAATCTGCATCGTCAAAGACAGGGATTTTAAAGGTGACCTTATCTGGATCCAGTTGGGAAACGATAAAGTCCAAGGTCTCAAAGTTGACTTCCATCTTGGATGAAGGAGGTTTGGGACTCAGAGTGACCTGGTCGATGTCTTTCAACCAATTTTGCCAGCGAGAGCCTTGAGTTTCAACAGCCAGAGTGACACCACGTTCCTTAAGTTTAGTGACCAATTCGGCCATGTTGGCTGCTAGGATAGCAGGATTTCCCCCAGATAGGGTTACATAGTCGTAGCTCCCCAATTTATCCAAGGCAGCAATGACCTCGTCAGCTGTCATGCGAGTTGGTTTTTCAGAACCATCCCATGTAAAGGCAGAATCGCACCAGTCGCAGTGGTAGTCGCAACCTGCAGTGCGGACAAACATGGTTTTCTGACCGATTGCACGGCCTTCGCCTTGAAAGGTTGGACCAAAAATTTCCAGAACTGGTAGTTTGAGGACACGTTCCCTAGTCATCTAACCACTCCCGTCTAAACTCCGCAAAGGCAGTCGGAGTCTCATAGAGACGAACGTATTCCAAACGGAGACCGCGCTCGTCTGGCAACTCTTGATTCATGGTTTGAAAAATCCAGTAAACCATATTTTCAGCAGTCGTGTTCATATAGGGAAGAGTTTCATTGAGATAGCGATGATCTAAGTGGGGTTCTAAGTAGTTCTTGTAGATTGCTTTGATGTCTCCGAAATCGTAGGTCATGCCACGTTCATCTAAAAATCCACTGACAGCAATCTGCAGATGATAGGTATGGCCGTGCAGGGACTTACATTTTCCCTCATAGTGAAAGAGGTGGTGGGCAGCATCAAAGGTAAATTCTTTTGATACCAAGGTTCTGTGAGGATTGTAGACCAGAGACTCCCCAGTTTCTTGTTTGATTTCTTTGGGTGCGAAAAACATTAGGCCTCTCCTTTCTGTGAGAGATAAACATCTAGACCATGCTGACGTAGGTGGCAGGCTGGACAATCTCCGCAGCCATTTCCGATAATCCCGTTGTAGCAGGTTAAGGTCTTTTCACGAACATAGTCAAAGGCACCGAGTTGGTCGGATAATTCCCAAGTTTCAGCCTTGTCCAGCCACATGAGAGGTGTCTGGATAACGAAGTTGTAATCCATAGCAAGGTTGAGGGTAACATTAAGGGATTTGACAAAGACATCCCGACAGTCAGGGTAGCCTGAGAAGTCTGTCTCGCAGACACCTGTCACGATATCTTTAATGCCCCGTTGCTTGGCAAGGACTGCCGCAAAGGATAGAAAGAGGTGGTTGCGACCATCAACGAAGGTATTGGGAACCTCCCCCTCTTTTTGCTCAATCTCCAGATCAGAGGTCAAGGCATTTTCAGTGATTTGTCCCAGCAGAGACATATCTAGGATGTGATGACGAATACCCTGTTCCTTAGCAATTTCTCTAGCGACTTGAATTTCGAGATGATGGCGTTGGCCGTAGGCAAAGGTAACGGCTTCGACCGTTTCATAGTGTTCTTTAGCCCAAAAGAGGCAGGTTGTAGAATCTTGACCGCCACTAAAGACGACCAAGGCAGATTGACGTTTCATAGTACTCCTTCCAAAATGGGAAATGTTCAGAGCACGCAAAAAGCTCCCTTGAGGGAGCTAAAAAATACCAAGCAGAGGTTTTTTTTAGCGATGGCATGTCCCAAACATCGTAATATTCTAACTACAGTCTAGCATATTTTTTGAAAAATGGCAAAGGGCAAGAAAAAAGAGACCAAAGAAAGTACTTGGTCTCTAGTGTGATTAACTCAATTCAGCAACGATGGCCTTGATTTGTTCTGCTGTGTGAACACCAGCAACTTGTTTGACAACTTGGCCGTCTTTTTTGAAGAGAAGAGTTGGGATAGACATGATTCCAAAAGCACGAGCTGTGTTTGGATTTTCATCAACGTCCATTTTAACGATTTTCAAAACATCTTCTGAAAGCTCTTCAGACAATTTGTCCAAGATTGGACCTTGCATACGACATGGACCACACCAAGTCGCCCAGAAGTCTATCAAGACCAAACCGTCTTTTGTTTCTTGTTCGAATGTTGCATCTGTAATTGCTTTTGCCATTGTATTTCTCCTTTTTAGTTATATTGGCTTAAATCTTGTTTCATGAGATAGAAGAAGACATCTCCATAAGTCCCATGGTAGTCCAAATCATGACCGTTGTAAGTTAATTTTTGGACAGGGTAGTAGTCTGCGACGCCGATAAGGCAAGCTTGTTGTGAACGATCAAAGTCTTCATAAGAATCGAAGGTTACAGTTCTTTCGTTCTTGCTGGCATCTAGATAGGTAATTTCAATCATTTTAAAAACTCCTTTGTTTAATGATGACTTTATTTTACTCCTTGTAGAAGAGAATGTCAAGAAAAATGATTGCGCACGCAACTTTTTTCTAAAATCATCTTAAATCAAGAAATCCAAACCAGTTTCCAAGCTTTCTTCAACAGCCTTTTGTAGTGTGGCCAGTGTCTTTTGCCCATCACCTGTCAGGCAGATAAAGCTAGAGCGCCTATCTTGATCACAACACCTGCGACTAAGTAGACCGCAATTTTTGGCTTCCAAGCGAGCCACCATCCGAGAAACAGCGCTCGGGCTCAGATGAAGTTTATCTGGCAGGTCAATCTGGCGTAGAGATTTTTCTTGAGCCAAGTCCAGATAGTAGAGGAGGTAGAACTCTTTCAAGGTCAGACTTTGCTCGCTCTGCTGGGCAATTGTCTCTTCCAAGAGACTTTCAATTTCTTTCTGACGCCGATTGAAGTCAAACCATTTTTCCAAGTAGGTCATAGTATCTCCTTTCTTTTTAGAGTTGTAAATAGAAGAAAGTCCATTTACGGACAGTCTCTGCATCACAAGATGATTGCGCATGCAATAATTATACTACTTTTCAAGAATGCTGGCAAGAAGGACGTTGAAATCTTTTATCCTAAATCATGCCTGTTTTCACAAGTCAAGAATTGTCTGTATCCACTTTCATCTCTAATTTTCATTATCCTTTGTGCATTTCCTTGAAATTTTCTGAAAAAAGAGTAAACTGGTATGCAAGAAGTCTATTTCGTGGAGTTTAGGATGAAATTATATGTTCAATTAATGATTCTCTTTGTGATTTCTCTAATCGGAGAGGGGATTTCCAGTTTCTTTCATTTGCCCATACCAGGCAGTATTATCGGTTTGATTATTCTCTTTCTAGCCTTACAATTCAAGTGGCTGAGAACCAGGCATGTCAACATGGTCGGGAATTTCTTGCTGGCCAATATGACCATTCTCTTTTTGCCACCAGCAGTGGGAATCATGGAAAAGTTTGATGTGATTGCTCCCTATCTTTTGCCAATTGTTTTGATTGTCTTTTTTGCAGCAGTCATCAATATTATCCTCATAGCCTTGGTGGTTCAGTTTATCAAACGACGGTTTGAGGGAGATTATGAGAAAGGAGATGCCAAATGAGTGAATTTGTTTCCAATCCCCTGTTTGGGCTGGCCCTGTCTATCTTAGCCTATCTAGTGGGAATGCTGATTTACAGACGTTTTCCCCATCCTTTGACAACGCCCTTGCTTTTGTCAGCTATTTTCATTATCATCTTTCTAAAGGTGACGGGGATTTCTTACCAAGATTATTATCAAGGTGGAGTTTATCTGAATAACTTGATTGTCCCATCTACCGTGGCTCTAGGGATTCCACTTTACAAGAGTTTTCACTTGATGAAGCACCATGCTCGGAGTATTCTCTTTGGTAGTTTGCTAGCAGTAGTTGTCAATACCTCTTTCACAGCACTTGTAGCTAAGATTTTTGGAATGGACTTTTTCCTAGCCATTTCTCTCTTTCCTAAGTCAGTAACAACCGCCATGGCAGTAGGAATCACAGAAAAATTGCAAGGCTTGACGACCGTGACCTTGGTGGTTGTAGTGGCGACTGGGATTTTAACCAGTGTCATCGGACCAACACTTTTGAAGTGGTTGAAAATTGACGACCCAGTAGCTGTTGGTCTTTCCCTTGGAGGAACAGGCCATGCAGTCGGAACAGGGACAGCCTTTCGATATGGCTCTGTAGCAGGAGCCATGGGTGGTTTGGCTATCGGTGTTACCGGTATTCTCTATGTCTTTGTCAGCCCTATTGTAGCTAGTTTGATATTGAGTTAAAAAGCAAGGAATTTGAGTTCCTTGCTTTTTAAAATCGTATGTTATAGACTATTACTTTTCCTTGCTTAAGTGAATGACTTGGTCATAGTGTTTTAAGTCTTCCTCTGTGTAGTGGTGAATGACTTCAATGACTGTTTGAGGTAGGGAGAAGAGCAAGTCACTAATCTTTCTGCTATTTTCCAAGTCAAGATTGGACTTAATTTCATCTGCTAAGATGAGTTGGCTATCATGGTAGAGGGCGCGAGCGATTTCTAGGCGTTGTTTCTCGCCACCAGACAGACTATCATTGCTGAGCGTTCGATTTTTCAAATGTTCTAATCCTGTTTTTTTGAGGATATGATTTAAAGTCTCTTTATTTTTATCCAGTCCTAGAAGGATATTGTCTTCCATAGATAGCGTGTCAAAGTAATGGCTATCTTGGAGGATATAGGAGCTAACGCTCGTGATTTCTTGGCGTGAAAGGCTTTTGCCAGCAAATGCAATCCGTCCCCTTGTCGGTGTCTCTTCTCCATGAATGATATTGAGTAGGGTTGTCTTACCAGAGCCACTTTCCCCGATAATGGCAATTTTTTCTCCTTGCTTGATGTGTATGGAAATCGGAGACAAGAGGCTATTCCCATCTTTTTCTAGGGAGATGGTGTTAAGCTGGATAGGGAAAATATTTTCTATGCTTCTAGGCGAGATGGGATCAGACTGGCCCAAAAGTTTTTGGTATTTGTTGAGAAGACTTCGATTCGCTTTTCGGGTGTTGGTAAAGTAAGCCAACTCTTGGAATTGATAGCCGATATTATGGGAAACTAGATAGATGGCCACAAAACTCGCCGCATCTAAATAATTATAGTAGGTCATAAAGCCACCGATGACGATAGGGGTGACAGAACAAAAGGCGTCGATGCTATTGATAAAGAGACTGTTTAAAGTGCGTTGCTTTTCATAGTTGATTTCGGCATCCAAACTGGTTTGTAATTGCTTTTGATAGCGAGCAAAAAAGTAGTTTTGCCCCTGATAATGGCGAATTTGTTGGCTACCACCAATAAAATTTGTCAAGCTTGCTAAGTAGCTCTGGTTAACAGTGGACCGCTTTTCAGAAAGTGAATCCAAACGCTTTGATCCGATAGCACTGCATAGTACAGGAAAGGAGTAGAAGAGGATGAAAATCAAGCCTAGGTAAAAATTGGTCCACAGGGCATAGAGAATGGACACAGTGGTAAAACCCAGAGAAGAAATGATGATAACCGTTGGTTCGATATAGCTTTCTTCTAGTTGCTTGACGTCGTTTTCTAGGTTGGACAAAATATCCTTTTCATCAATCTCATAACTGTTTAAAAATCGTTTGAAAATAGCACTCTTGATTCCATATTTGAAGTCAGTAATCAAACGGGCATAGTAATAGCGTTTCCCAGCTAAGCCTAGTAAGAGGATGAGGTTTCCTAGGATTCCCAAAATCAAAACTTTCCAAAGAAGGCCTAGTTCTTGATTGGTAAAACTGGCAACAATATTCTGAACAAGGGCTGGCGTAATAATTGCTTCCAGCCAAGTAATGGCAATAGAAAAGAAGTAAAGTACGAGGTGTTTCTTAGTAACAAATCTTCTCAGCATAAAGAGTTGCCCTCCTTATCGATATACATGTAATTAGTTTTAAAGTCATTATACTCCTTTTTATTAAATGCTTCATATAAAAATGTAAATCTTGAGGACGAAAAAAGCCTAGCGAGTTATTGTCGCTAGACTCTAATATTATTGCAAATTAACCTTGTTTTTCAAGATGTGATAAGTTCCTAGATAGTAGATGGCTATAAGAATAACTTCTTCCAGAATAGTCATGATAATGCCCATCTGGAACTGATCAGCTCCTCCTGTGGTTGATGGGAAGTAGAAACCAGGGTTAGAACGATAGAAGAGTTCAATAAAGCCAACGACGATTTGGATACCAATGTAGGCTACAATTGACAGTGCGGTACGGTATTCATTGAAAAGCTGTCCAATGGAAATAGCCAAGTAGATGCAGAGGATTCCAGAAATAGTATTTAGTAGGAAGGATACCCCCATAAGAGAGAGTTGAGGAAGATGTGTTTCTATAAATGGAATCACGTCAGAAGTTGCAAACCAATCTGGAGCCGTAAGGGTCAGAACAATGAAAGCACTGATTGCTAGTACAGTAGTGCTGACAATAGACCAGATAAAGGCACCGACTAGTTTGGCTGAGATGATATAATGTTCAGAAACTGGCAATGTCAAAGTCAGATAACCTTGTCGGTCATAGACACTACCTTTGAAGCGTTTAATAATTAAGAAAATAGTTGAAATCCCCAGTGTAATCATCAAGCCACTAAAGACAGTAGCTAGAAAAAGTAGCATAGTAAGTTGACTTTCTTTGGCAGGTAGATTGTTATAGGTCTGTGTCTGTATTCCGATAATGGCAGAAAGGGCTAGCACGGCAACGTAAAGAGCTAAATACCACTTGTTAACATTTTTAAATTCGTAGCGAACTAAATTCCAAAACATAATAATCTCCTTTGCTTAGGCCTTAAATTCCTGACGGAAGAGTTGGTCAATGGATTCACCAGACTCATAGCGAATATCATCTACATTTCCTTGACGGACGACTTTTCCATCTTTGAGGAAGACAATTTCATCTAAGATTGGCTCGATATCAGAAATCAAGTGGGTAGAAATCAAAACCGTAGAAGTTGGGGAGTAGTTGTTGATAATGGTATTGAGAATATACTCACGGGCTGCTGGGTCTACACCTCCAATGGGTTCGTCCAGAACATAGAGACGAGCATCACGGCTCATAACCAAAATCAGTTGTACCTTTTCCTTGTTTCCTTTTGATAGTTTCTTGAGACGACTATTTTCATCAATGCCCAGGTCTGCAAGTAGATGATGAGCGCGTTCAAGATTGAAATCTTTATAGAAGGTCTTGAAGTAGGTTAGGGCTTCTTTGACCTTCATTTGCTCATTTAGATAGGTTGTATCTGGCAAATAAGCTACGATAGCCTTGGTTGCTGGACTTGGGTCCATATCGTTGATAAGGACGCGTCCTTGGTCTGGCTGCAAGAGGCCATTGATTAGTTTAATCAGGGTTGTTTTTCCTGAGCCGTTTGGTCCAAGGAGACCAACAATTTTTCCAGCTGGGATGTCAAGGGAAACATTTTCAAGGGCTGGGGTTGCTCCATAAGATTTGGATACATTTTCAAATGCTAGTAATGACATAGGCTTAAACTCCTTTAATATAATCGCCGACTACGCCTGGTAGTTCTTCTTTTTCATAGCCAAAATGGGTCATGGAGGAAACGAAGTGTTCCAATTCTTCTTCCGATAATTGTTTGCGTGATTGGGCGATCAGCTCCTTATCCTCAGTCACAAATCGTCCAGTTGTGCGCTTGCTGTAGACAAATCCTTCTCGTTCAAGGTCTGACAAGGCTCTTTGGATTGTGTTGGGATTGACACCCGCCTCGCTAGCGAGCTCTCTCACGGTTGGAAGTTGTTGATTGGGTTCCAGTGTATGGGAAACAATCTGAAGCTTGATTTTCTCCATAATCTGTAAATAAATGGGTTTTTTGTTGTCAAATGTCCAGGACATCTTGCTCTCCTTTCTTTTATCCTTTTGTCTTAATTAAATAATACAACAAAACAAAAAACTTGTCAAGCAAAAAGAAGAATTGTTTTGGGAATCGTTTAAAAAATGGTATAATGAAAAGAAAACGATAAGGAGGGAAAGGATGCGTTGTCCAAAATGTGGGGCTACCAAGTCAAGTGTTATCGATAGTCGCCAAGCAGAAGAAGGGAACACCATTCGTAGAAGACGTGAGTGCGATGAATGCCAACACCGTTTTACAACCTACGAACGGGTAGAAGAAAGAACCTTAGTGGTTGTTAAAAAAGATGGCACACGGGAACAATTCTCCAGAGATAAAATATTTAATGGAATTATCCGCTCAGCCCAGAAACGTCCTGTGTCAAGTGATGAAATCAACATGGTAGTCAATCGTATCGAACAGAAACTCCGTGGTCGAAATGAAAATGAAATTCAAAGTGAGGACATTGGTTCACTCGTCATGGAGGAGTTGGCTGAGTTGGATGAGATTACCTATGTACGTTTTGCCAGTGTCTATCGTAGTTTTAAGGATGTCAGTGAGTTAGAGAGCTTGCTCCAACAAATCACCCAGTCCTCTAAAAAGAAAAAGGAAAGATAAATGAAGCCAATTGACCGTTTTTCTTATCTAAAGAATAATCGGGTGTCGCAAGATACCTCATCTCTGGTACAGTGCTACCTCCCGATTATCGGTCAGGAGGCACTGAGCCTTTATCTTTATACAATCAGTTTTTGGGATAATGGTAGAAAAGAGTATCTTTTTTCAAGTATCCTCAATCATCTCAACTTTGGGATGGATAGACTGATAAAATCATTGAAAATCTTATCTGCTTTTAATCTCTTAACCCTCTATCAAAAGGGAGACGTTTATCAGCTAGCCCTCCATACTCCACTTTCGAGTCAGGACTTCTTGGAACATCCTGTTTATCGCAGACTTTTGGAGAAAAAGATTGGCGATGCAGCTGTGGAGGATTTGAAAGTTGAAAGTGCTGATGGTGAAGAAATACCTGTCTCACTCAATCAAGTCTTTCCAGATTTGGCAGAGCTGGGAAGTCAAGAAGACCTTGGTCTCAAGAAGAAAGTGGCTAATGATTTTGACTTGGACCATTTTCGTCAGCTTATGGCTCGAGATGGGCTTCGCTTTGCGGATGAGCAGTCCGATGTCTTAAACCTCTTTGCTATTGCCGAGGAGAAGAAATGGACTTGGTTTGAGACCTATCAATTGGCTAAGTCAACAGCTGTTTCCCAGGTTATTTCAACCAAACGCATGCGGGAAAAAATTGCTCAAAAACCTGTTTCCTCTGACTTTAGTCCTAAGGAAACGACCATTATCAAAGAGGCCAAAAGCAAAACTGCCCTGCAGTTCTTGGCAGAAATCAAGCAAACACGCAAGGGAACCATTACCCAAACAGAAAGAGAACTCTTGCAACAGATGGCTGGCTTGGGCTTGCTGGATGAAGTCATCAATATCATTCTTTTATTGACCTTTAATAAGGTCGATTCGGCAAATATCAATGAGAAATATGCCATGAAGGTAGCCAATGACTATGCCTATCAAAAGATACATTCAGCAGAAGAGGCAGTCTTGCGCATTCGTGAGAGAGGGCAGAAAGCAAAAACACAAAAACAGAATCAGACTGCCCCAGCAAAAACCAATGTTCCTAAATGGAGTAATCCAGATTATAAGAATGAAACCAGCGAGGAAACTCGTCTGGAACTAGAACGTAAGAAACAAGAATTATTAGCTCGATTAGAAAAAGGAGGAGATTAGATGGAAAGTGTCGGAGACGTACTCAAACGTCAACCTAGCCGTTTTCATTATCAAGATTTGGTCCAGAAAATCATGAAGGACCCTGATGTTGCGGCCTTTATCCAGCAAGAATCCCTGACTCCAGAGGAATTAAATCGCAGTATCTCCAAATTTAATCAATATATCACCGAGCGTGACAAATTTCTCCGTGGTGATACGGATTATATTGCCAAAGGCTATAAGCCGATTTTGGTTATGAATCATGGCTATGCGGATGTTTCTTATGAAGAAACTCCTGAACTAATCGCGGCTGAAAAAGAAGCGGCTATTAAGAACCGTCTCAAGTTAATCAATCTGCCAGCCAGTCTTAAGAAAGCTAGTTTGGCTCAAGTAGACTTGGATGATTTGGGTCGCTTGCCAGTTTTTGAAAAGCTATTAGCCTTCGTGGAGCAGTATCCAGCTATTCGAAAAGGTCTTTACTTGTATGGAGACTTTGGTGTAGGTAAAAGTTTCATGGTGGCTGCCTTAGCCCATGATTTATCAGAAAAACGTGGTGTTTCATCAACTCTCCTCCACTATCCTAGCTTTGTCATTGATGTCAAAAATGCTATCGGTGATGGTAATGTCAAGACCTTGGTAGATGAGATTAAACTGTCTGAAGTCCTGATTTTAGATGATATTGGTGCCGAGCAATCAACAGCTTGGGTACGTGATGAAATCCTGCAGGTCATTCTCCAATATCGGATGCAGGAAAATTTACCGACCTTTTTCACCTCCAACTTCAACTTTGAAGAATTGGAGCAGCATTTCGCTAAAGGGAAACATGGAAATGACGAAACCTGGGAAGCCAGACGCGTCATGGAACGCATCCGTTATTTGGCTGAGGAGACTCGTTTAGAAGGAGTGAACCGTCGATGACAGAAACAATCAAATTAATGAAGGCTCACACTTCAGTGCGTAGGTTTAAAGAGCAAGCCCTTCCTCAGGAAGACTTGACTGAAATCCTGACAGCAGCCCAGATGGCTTCGTCTTGGAAGAATTTCCAATCCTACTCTGTGATTGTGGTGCGAAGTCAAGAAAAGAAAGATGCTCTGTATGAATTGGTGCCTCAAGAAGCCATTCGCCAGTCAGCTGTTTTCCTTCTCTTTGTTGGAGATTTGAACCGTGCAGAAAAGGGAGCACGACTCCATGCGGATACATTCCAACCTCAAGGGGTGGAAGGTCTCTTGATTAGTTCGGTCGATGCGGCTCTTGCTGGACAAAATGCCCTGCTGGCAGCTGAAAGTTTGGGCTATGGTGGTGTTATCATTGGCTTGGTGCGGTACAAGTCAGAAGAAGTGGCAGAGCTCTTTAACCTGCCTGACTACACCTATCCTGTCTTTGGGATGGCACTGGGTGTGCCAAATGAAGAACATGAAGTCAAACCTCGCTTGCCATTGAATCAAGTGGTGTTTGAGGAAGAATATCAGGAACAAACAGTTGATGCGATTGAGGCTTATGACCGTGTACAGGCCGACTATGCTGGGGCGCGTGCGACCACAAGCTGGAGTCAGCGCCTAGCAGAACAGTTTGGTCAAGCTGAACCAAGCTCAACTAGAAAAAATCTTGAACAGAAGAAGTTATTGTAGAAAGTGAGAAATTATGGCCCTACCAACTATTGCCATTGTAGGACGTCCCAATGTTGGGAAATCAACCCTATTTAATCGGATCGCTGGTGAGCGAATCTCCATTGTAGAAGATGTCGAAGGAGTGACACGTGACCGTATCTATGCAACGGGTGAGTGGCTCAATCGATCTTTTAGCATGATTGATACAGGAGGAATCGATGATGTCGATGCTCCTTTCATGGAACAAATCAAGCACCAGGCAGAAATTGCCATGGAAGAAGCAGATGTAATTGTTTTTGTCGTGTCTGGTAAGGAAGGAATTACCGATGCAGACGAATACGTAGCTCGTAAGCTTTATAAGACCCACAAACCAGTTATCCTAGCAGTGAACAAGGTGGACAACCCTGAAATGCGAAATGATATCTATGATTTCTATGCCCTCGGTTTGGGTGAACCACTGCCAATCTCATCTGTCCATGGGATCGGTACAGGGGATGTGCTAGATGCCATCGTAGAAAATCTTCCAAATGAATATGAAGAAGAAAACCCAGATGTCATTAAGTTTAGCTTGATTGGTCGTCCCAACGTTGGAAAATCAAGCTTGATCAATGCTATCTTGGGAGAAGACCGTGTCATTGCTAGTCCAGTTGCTGGAACAACTCGTGACGCTATTGATACCCACTTTACAGATACAGATGGTCAAGAGTTTACCATGATTGATACGGCTGGTATGCGTAAGTCTGGTAAGGTTTATGAAAATACTGAGAAATACTCTGTCATGCGTGCCATGCGTGCTATTGACCGTTCAGATGTGGTCTTGATGGTCATCAATGCGGAAGAAGGCATTCGTGAATACGACAAGCGTATCGCAGGATTTGCCCATGAAGCTGGTAAAGGAATGATTATCGTGGTCAACAAGTGGGATACACTTGAAAAAGACAACCACACTATGAAAAACTGGGAAGAAGATATCCGTGAGCAGTTCCAATATCTACCTTATGCACCGATTATCTTTGTATCAGCTTTAACCAAGCAACGTCTCCACAAACTTCCTGAGATGATTAAGCAAATCAGCGAAAGTCAAAACACACGTATTCCATCAGCTGTCTTGAACGATGTCATCATGGATGCCATTGCTATCAACCCAACACCGACAGACAAAGGGAAGCGCCTTAAGATTTTCTATGCGACCCAAGTGGCAACCAAACCACCAACCTTTGTCATCTTTGTCAACGAAGAAGAACTCATGCACTTTTCTTACCTGCGTTTCTTGGAAAATCAAATCCGCAAGGCATTTGTTTTTGAGGGAACACCGATCCATCTCATCGCAAGAAAACGCAAATAAAAAAGTAGAATCTGGAATGACATTTCCAGATTTTTTTGATAGAATGAAGATAAAGAAAACGCTATCAAAGAGAGGTGTTGAAGATGGATCATTTGTTTAAAATGATAATCTTATTACCCTGTTTTTACTTTTTCAGCTGGATTGAAAAGGCAAACAGAGATAGTAAGATTTTCCCAATTTTTTACTATTTTTACTGGATTTACATCACTCTCTATGCTCTTTTTAGCCTTGCTTGGACAGTTTTTTCGGTCCTGTTTTTCAATATCCTCTTGAGAAATGTGGCAGATATCAAGTCCTGGGGCATTTGGCTATTATTACTACTTATTGCTTTTGCCAGTGACTGGTTAACCTATATTTTTTTCAAAAAAATGCTTCGCTTGAGACGGGAACTCGGGAAGTCAAAAGGTGGAAGGCATTGATTTATATTGGTAATAACATTTAATAGAACGAAACTAAAGAAAACAATTTCAAAGAGGAGGTGTCGATGATGAAACTGTCCTTTAATTGGTTTCATTTGATACTCTTATTTCCTTGTTTTTATTTTTTCTATTGGATAGACAATGCTGATAGAAACAGTAAAATTTTCCCCATCTTCTACTATTTTTACTGGATTTATATTTCCCTTTTAGCTCTGTTTAGCTTGGATATGACAATTTTTTCATTCTTATTTTTCCCTTTTGTTCTAAATCATGAATCAGATGCTAGTGCTTGGGGTGTTGGGTTGCTTTTGATAGTCATATCTCTAGGGAGTGACTGGTTAGATTATATCTTTTTCAAAAACATGTTTCGCTTGAGACAGGAGCTAGGGAAGTCTAAAGGTAGAAGGCATTGATTTATATCAGTTTTTATTTATAGGAGGTGGCTTATGGCACATCTAAAATCATTTATTACACAATATTCTAAATTCTATATTGGTTTAGTTCTGTTGATCTGGATTGCTTTCTTCTTTCTTCCTTGGGGCAGTCCGATTCTGGGGGGGAAGATTGACCTCTTCAGCATACAGAAAGTCTTGCTAGTTTTTGGCATTCTGTCCATTTTGATGGCTTTGCTGTCCAAGAAAGTCAGTCTCTTTGTTTTTGGATTGATCTGTTGTCTTTCTTTTTGGATAAATCTATTTATCCTATTTGCCATTTTGCCGATTTTTGGCAATTAAAGCATCATAAAAGTCAGAGAGGTTAGCTTGGAAACTAGCCTCTTTTTCCTTTTCAAAATGGGGATTCTTCCTTGAAAATAATCAGTAATTGTGCTAAAATTAAAAGAACATTCTAAAATATTCGGAATTTAAAGTAAGGAAAAACATGGCTAATATTTTAAAAACAATTATCGAAAATGATAAAGGAGAAATCCGTCGTCTGGAAAAGATGGCCGACAAGGTTTTCAAATACGAAGACCAAATGGCTGCTTTGACTGACGACCAACTAAAAGCAAAAACAGTTGAATTTAAAGAACGTTATCAAAATGGAGAATCACTAGATTCATTGCTTTATGAAGCATTTGCGGTTGTCCGTGAAGGTGCCAAACGTGTCCTAGGTCTCTTCCCATATAAGGTTCAGGTTATGGGGGGAATCGTTCTTCACCATGGTGACGTGCCAGAAATGCGTACAGGGGAAGGGAAAACCTTGACTGCGACTATGCCGGTATACCTCAATGCCCTTTCAGGTAAAGGGGTTCACGTAGTTACGGTTAACGAATACCTGTCAGAACGTGATGCGACTGAGATGGGTGAATTGTACTCATGGCTTGGTTTGTCAGTAGGGATTAACTTGGCTGCTAAATCTCCAATGGAGAAAAAAGAAGCTTATGAGTGTGATATTACTTACTCAACCAACTCAGAAATCGGATTTGACTACCTTCGTGATAACATGGTCGTTCGCGCTGAAAACATGGTACAACGTCCGCTTAACTATGCCTTGGTCGATGAGGTTGACTCAATCTTGATTGACGAGGCGCGTACACCTTTGATCGTATCAGGTGCTAATGCAGTTGAAACCAGTCAGCTCTACCACATGGCAGACCACTATGTAAAATCTTTGGACAAAGACGACTACATCATCGATGTGCAGTCTAAAACAATTGGTTTGTCTGATTCAGGGATTGATAAGGCTGAAAGCTACTTCAAACTTGAAAATCTCTATGACATCGAAAACGTAGCTCTGACTCACTTTATCGATAACGCCCTTCGTGCAAACTACATCATGCTTCTCGATATTGACTATGTGGTAAGCGAAGAGCAAGAAATTCTGATTGTCGACCAATTTACAGGTCGTACCATGGAAGGTCGTCGTTATTCTGATGGATTGCACCAAGCCATTGAAGCCAAAGAAGGTGTTCCAATCCAAGATGAAACCAAGACATCTGCCTCAATCACTTACCAAAACCTTTTCCGTATGTATAAGAAATTGTCTGGTATGACGGGTACAGGTAAGACTGAGGAAGAAGAATTCCGTGAAATTTACAACATTCGTGTTATTCCAATCCCAACAAACCGTCCAGTTCAGCGTATTGACCATCCAGACTTGCTTTTTGCTAGCATTGAAGCTAAGTTTAAGGCCGTTGTTAAAGACGTTAAGGCTCGTTACCAAAAAGGTCAACCTGTCTTGGTTGGTACAGTAGCGGTTGAGACCAGTGACTACATTTCTAAAAAATTGGTCGAAGCTGGTGTTCCTCACGAAGTCTTGAACGCCAAAAACCACTATAAAGAAGCCCAAATCATCATGAATGCTGGTCAGCGTGGTGCTGTTACCATTGCAACTAACATGGCCGGTCGTGGTACCGACATCAAGCTTGGTGAAGGAGTTCGTGAACTTGGAGGACTTTGTGTTATTGGTACAGAACGTCATGAAAGCCGTCGTATCGACAACCAGCTTCGTGGACGTTCAGGGCGTCAGGGAGACCCAGGTGAGTCACAATTCTACCTATCTCTCGAAGATGATTTGATGAAACGTTTTGGTTCTGAACGCTTGAAGGGAATCTTTGAACGTCTCAACATGTCTGAAGAGGCGATTGAGTCTCGTATGTTGACACGTCAGGTTGAGGCAGCGCAAAAACGTGTCGAAGGAAATAACTACGATACCCGTAAACAAGTCCTTCAGTATGACGATGTCATGCGTGAACAACGTGAGATTATCTACGCTCAACGTTACGATGTTATCACTGCAGACCGTGACTTGGCGCCTGAAATTCACTCAATGATCAAACGCACGATTGGTCGTGTCGTTGATGGTCATGCGCGTGCCAAACAAGATGAAAAACTAGAAGCGATTTTGAACTTTGCTAAGTACAACTTGCTTCCAGAAGATTCTATTACGATGGAAGATTTGTCAGGCTTGTCTGATAAGGCCATCAAGGAAGAGCTCTTCCAACGTGCCTTGAAGGTTTACGACAGTCAGGTTTCAAAACTACGAGATGAAGAAGCAGTTAAAGAATTCCAAAAAGTTTTGATTCTACGAGTGGTAGATAACAAGTGGACAGATCATATCGACGCCCTTGATCAATTGCGTAACGCGGTAGGACTTCGTGGCTATGCTCAGAACAACCCTGTTGTTGAGTATCAGGCAGAAGGTTTCCGTATGTTTAATGACATGATTGGTTCGATCGAGTTTGATGTGACACGTTTGATGATGAAAGCACAAATTCATGAACAAGAAAGACCACAAGCAGAACACCATATCAGTACAACAGCGACTCGCAATATCGCTGCCCACCAAGCAAATATCCCAGAAGATTTGGATTTGAGCCAGATTGGACGGAATGAACTTTGCCCATGTGGTTCTGGTAAGAAGTTTAAAAACTGTCACGGAAAAAGACAATAAAATGAGATAGTTTAGAGGCGGATACCTTGTGAAAAGTAAATTTTTACTTGGTATCCGTTTGCTTTATAAGGAGATGAGTTATGGTATTTACAGCAAAAAGTCCTAAAATTAATATTGAAGAAGTTCGTGCCTTATCAAAATTAGAAGGCCAAGCTTTGGAGAGAAAATCACAGCGCGATCAAGAGCTAGAAGCCATTATACGTGGAGAAGACCAGCGAATTCTCTTGGTAATCGGGCCATGCTCATCTGACAATGAAGAAGCTGTCCTTGAGTACGCTAAGCGTTTGGCGACTCTACAAGAAGAAGTAGCAGACCGTATCTTTATGGTTATGCGTGTTTATACTGCCAAACCCCGTACCAACGGAGATGGCTATAAGGGCTTGATTCACCAGCCTAATGCGACAGAAGCGCCTAGTCTTATCAACGGAATCAAAGCTGTTCGCCATCTTCACTATCGTGTCATCACGGAAACAGGTATGACGACAGCTGACGAAATGCTTTATCCTGAAAATCTTCCGCTAGTAGATGATTTGATTTCTTACATGGCGGTCGGTGCCCGTTCGGTTGAAGACCAGCAACACCGCTTTGTGGCAAGTGGGGCAGATTTCGCGACTGGTTTTAAAAATCCGACATCTGGAAATCTCAATGTTATGTTTAATGGGATTTATGCTGCTCAAAACAAACAAAGTTTCCTTTTCCTAGGAAAAGAAGTGGAAACAACTGGGAACCCGCTTTCGCACGCCATTCTTCGTGGAGCGATCAATGAGTATGGTAAGAATATTCCTAACTACTACTATGATAATTTGATGGATACCATTGCTCAGTATGAGAAAATGGGCTTGGAAAATCCCTTTATCATTGTGGACACCAATCATGATAATTCTGGTAAGCAATATATGGACCAGATTCGAATTGTCCGCCAGACCTTAATTAATCGTGATTGGAATGAAAAAATCAAGCAGTATGTTCGTGGCTTTATGATTGAGTCTTATCTAGAAGACGGTCGTCAGAACGAACCGGAAGTATTTGGCAAGTCGATCACAGACCCTTGCCTAGGCTGGGAAAATACGGAAGTCCTCGTCAGAGAAATCTACCAAACGTTAGGAGAATAAGATGGCATTTATTGAAAAAGGTCAAGAAATCGATATTGAAGCAATCAAGGCAGAAACTCAATTGTCTGCGGAAGCCTTGCGACTCAAGGAGCGCCGTGATAGAGAATTGGCAGACATTATTTCAGGAGAAGATGACCGGATCCTTTTGGTGATTGGTCCTTGCTCTTCTGATAATGAAGAGGCTGTCTTGGAATATGCCCGTCGTTTATCTGCCTTGCAAAAGAAGGTGGCGGACAAGATTTTCATGGTTATGCGTGTTTATACTGCTAAACCTCGCACCAACGGAGACGGCTATAAAGGTTTGGTTCACCAACCAGATACTTCTAAGGCTCCAAGTCTGATTAACGGCTTGCAGGCTGTGCGCCAGTTGCACTACCGCGTGATTACAGAGACTGGTTTGACAACGGCAGACGAGATGCTTTATCCGTCAAATTTGGTCTTGGTAGATGATTTGGTCAGCTACCATGCTGTAGGAGCTCGTTCTGTGGAAGACCAAGAGCACCGCTTTGTAGCCTCAGGGATTGATGCACCGGTTGGGATGAAAAATCCAACCTCAGGAAATCTTGGGGTTATGTTTAACGGTATCTATGCCGCTCAAAACAAACAAACCTTCCTCTTTCATGGCCAAGAAGTTGAGACTTCAGGAAATCCCTTGGCCCATGTCATCCTTCGTGGTGCAGTTAATGAATATGGGAAAAATGAGCCTAACTTTTACTATGAAACCTTGCTAAATGCCATTGAGCGCTATGAAGCCATGGGACTTGAAAATCCCTTTATCCTCATTGATACCAACCATGATAACTCAGGAAAGCAATATATGGAACAGATTCGAATTGTTCGCCAGACCTTGCAAAATCGTGACTGGAATGAGAAAATTAAAAAGACGGTTCGAGGCTTTATGATTGAATCTTACCTAGCAGACGGTCGTCAAAACCAACCAGAGGTCTTTGGTTGCTCTATTACCGATCCTTGCCTGGGTTGGGAAAATACAGAGGCCTTGGTAGAAGAGATTTACGCTACCTTGACAAAATAAGTGAAAAGGATGGAGTTGGGGAATCTCAACTCCTTTTGATGAGAATGATAGTTGGACATGGAATTGACATCGAAGAATTGGCTTCGATAGAAAGCGCAGTTACACGACATGAAGGATTTGCTAAGCGCGTGCTGACCGCTAAGGAAATGGAGCGCTTCACTAGTCTTAAAGGGCGCAGGCAGATTGAATATTTGGCTGGTCGCTGGTCAGCTAAGGAGGCCTTTTCCAAGGCTATGGGAACAGGTATTGGCAAGCTCGCTTTTCAAGATTTAGAAGTCTTGAATAATGAACGCGGGGCGCCTTATTTTAGTCAGTCACCATTTTCAGGAAAGATTTGGCTGTCTATCAGCCATACAGATCAGTTTGTGACAGCCAGTGTCATTTTGGAGGAAAATCATGAAAGCTAGTCCGCATAGACCAACCAAGGCTCTGATTCATCTGGGAGCTATTCGACAAAATATTCAGCAAATGGGGGCTCATATCCCTGAAGGAACGCTCAAATTTGCAGTAGTCAAGGCTAATGCCTATGGGCATGGGGCTGTTGCTGTCGCAACGGCTATTCAAGATGATGTTGATGGTTTTTGCGTTTCGAATATTGATGAAGCTATTGAACTCAGACAGGCTGGACTCAGCAACCGAATCCTCATTTTAGGAGTTTCTGAAATCGAAGCTGTTTCTCTTGCTAAAGAATACGATATCACCTTGACAGTGGCTGGGCTGGAGTGGATTCAAGCACTCTTATCTAGTGAGGAAAACATAGCAGGTTTAACAGTCCATCTCAAGATTGACTCAGGAATGGGACGAATTGGTTTTCGAGAGGCTAGTGAAGCTGAGCAGGCTCAAGCCTTGCTCCAACAACACGGTGCTGGTGTTGAAGGGATTTTTACCCACTTTGCTACTGCAGACGAGGAATCAGATACCTACTTTAAGGCCCAGTTAGAACGGTTTAAAACTATTTTAGCTAGTATGAAGGAAGTCCCAGACTTGGTTCATGCTAGCAATTCTGCAACGACTATTTGGCATGCAGAGACTATTTTCAATGCGGTTCGTATGGGAGATGCCATGTATGGTCTTAACCCTAGCGGAGAGGTCTTGGACTTGCCTTATGATTTGACACCGGCCTTGATCTTGGAATCTGCCCTGGTCCATGTCAAGACAGTTCCAGCTGGAGCTTGCATGGGCTATGGGGCAACTTATCAAGCGGATAGCGAGCAAGTCGTCGCGACCGTGCCAATCGGCTATGCGGATGGATGGACACGAGACATGCAGAATTTCTCTGTCTTGGTAGATGGGCAAGCTTGCCCAATCGTTGGGCGAGTATCTATGGACCAAATCACCATTCGTCTGCCTAAGCTTTATCCTTTAGGAACCAAAGTCACCCTCATTGGTTCTAATGGGGGCAAGGAGATCACAGCTACTCAGGTAGCGACCTACCGTGGAACCATTAACTATGAAGTGGTTTGTCTTCTCAGCGACCGCATTCCGAGAGAATATTATTAGAAAAGAAAGGAGTGGAGCATGAATCTACATCAACCCTTGCATGTCTTACCTGGTGTGGGACCAAAGTCAGCAGAAAAATACGCCAAACTAGGAATTGAAAACTTGCAAGACCTCTTGCTCTACTTTCCTTTCCGTTATGAAGATTTCAAGACCAAGCAAGTATTGGAACTAGAAGACGGTGAAAAGGCGGTTCTTTCTGGTCAGGTAGTGACTCCTGCCAGTGTTCAGTATTATGGTTTTAAGCGTAATCGTCTACGCTTTAGTCTCAAACAGGGAGAAGTTGTTTTTGCGGTGAATTTCTTTAACCAGCCCTATCTAGCTGATAAGATAGAGTTGGGAGCAACTCTTGCTGTCTTTGGAAAATGGGACCGTGCCAAGGCTAGTTTGACTGGGATGAAGGTCCTGGCTCAGGTGGAAGATGACCTCCAGCCTGTTTATCGCTTGGCTCAGGGAATCAGTCAGGCCAGTCTGGTCAAGGTCATCAAGACGGCCTTTGATCAGGGACTGGACCTCTTGATAGAGGAAAATCTTCCCCAGTCTTTGCTGGACAAATACAAACTCATGTCCCGTTGTCAGGCCGTTCGTGCCATGCATTTCCCAAAGGATTTGGCAGAATACAAGCAGGCCATTCGCCGTATCAAGTTTGAGGAACTCTTTTACTTTCAAATGCAGTTACAGACGCTCAAGTCTGAAAATAGAGTTCAGGGAAGTGGTCTGGTCCTGAATTGGTCTCAGGAAAAAGTGACAGCAGTCAAGGAAAGCCTTCCTTTTGCCTTGACACAAGCTCAGGAAAAGAGTTTGCAGGAAATTTTGGCCGACATGAAGTCCGACCATCACATGAATCGTCTCCTACAAGGGGATGTGGGGAGCGGAAAAACAGTAGTCGCTGGCTTGGCCATGTTTGCGGCGGTGACAGCTGGCTATCAGTCCGCCCTCATGGTGCCAACAGAAATCCTTGCAGAGCAACATTTTGAGAGTTTACAGAACCTTTTTCCAGACTTGAAACTGGCTCTTTTGACAGGTTCCTTGAAAGCTGCAGAAAAGAGAGAAGTCTTGGAGACCATTGCCAAGGGTGAGGCTGATTTGATTATCGGAACCCACGCTCTGATTCAGGATGGGGTGGATTATGATCGCCTTGGTTTGATTATTATCGATGAGCAGCACCGTTTTGGTGTGGGGCAAAGGCGTATTCTAAGGGAAAAAGGCGACAATCCTGACGTTCTCATGATGACAGCGACTCCTATTCCACGGACCTTGGCTATCACAGCCTTTGGCGATATGGATGTTTCCATTATTGACCAGATGCCAGCAGGGCGGAAGCCTATTGTGACACGCTGGATCAAACATAAGCAATTACCTCAGGTCTTGACTTGGTTAGAGGGGGAAATTAAAAAAGGTTCACAAGCCTATGTTATCTCTCCTTTGATTGAAGAATCAGAAGCTCTGGATTTGAAAAATGCCATTGCCTTATCAGAGGAATTGACGGCTCATTTTGCTGGTAAGGCAGAGGTGGCTCTTCTACATGGTAAGATGAAGAGTGACGAAAAAGACCAGATAATGCAGGAGTTCAAAGAGCGAAAAACGGATATTCTAGTTTCGACAACGGTTATTGAGGTTGGGGTCAACGTTCCCAATGCGACCGTCATGATTATCATGGATGCCGATCGCTTCGGGCTCAGCCAGCTTCACCAGCTCAGAGGTCGTGTGGGCCGGGGAGATAAGCAGTCTTATGCAGTTCTCGTTGCCAATCCCAAGACGGATTCTGGGAAAGACCGCATGCGCATCATGACAGAAACGACCAATGGATTTGTCCTTGCGGAGGAAGATTTGAAAATGCGTGGTTCTGGTGAGATTTTTGGAACCAGACAGTCAGGACTTCCAGAATTTCAAGTGGCTGATATTATCGAAGATTTTCCGATTTTAGAAGAAGCCAGAAAGGTTGCTAGCTACATTAGTTCTATAGAAGGCTGGCAAGAGGATCCAGAGTGGCGCATGATTGCCCTTCATTTGGAAAAGAAAGAACATCTAGATTAAGCTTTCTCTAAGGAAAACTTAAGCTAGCTTTCAGGTTAGCCCCTTATACTAGAGTCATCAAAAAGAAACGAGGACTCTCACATGACCGTAACGATTAAAGTAAATTACCAAACTACTTTCCAAAAGAAGGAAGCAAAAAATTAAGATTGAGCAGAAGAAGAAAGAGCGAAAATGCTCTTTTTTCATTTCTAAAACTACTTTCAGTCGATAGGTTTGAGGGAGAAAATCTAAAATCTCTTTCTATTTACTCTTCTTTCTTGCAATGCTTTTCTAGATATGCTACAGTTGTGGTAGCGATTACAAAAAATGAAGGAGCATGCTATGAAAAATCCAGCTTTGTTAGAAGACATCAAGACTTATAAAGGACGGGATGAGGTTCCAGAAGACTTTGATGCTTTCTGGGATGAGGAAGTGAAAAAAGTTTCCACTCTTCCAGCCTACCAGTTGGAGGAAAGAGATTTCCATATTTCTCAAGTCAAGTGCTATGAGCTCACTTTTGAAGGAAGCAAGGAAGGCAAGGTCTATGCACGCGTCGTTCTTCCAAAGAGTGATGAGAAGGTTCCGATAATCTTCCATTTCCATGGTTATATGGGGCGTGGCTTGGACGATGATGTTTGCTATCCTATTACCCAGTTTGCGATTTACAACCGTCTGACCTGTGACAAGTCCTATCGTATCATGCCAGAGTATGCTCACGAAGCCATGAATGTATTTGTCAATGATCAAGTTTACAACTGGCTCTGTGGTAGTGAGATTTCTTTTAAGTATATAAAGTGATGAATGAGAGAGCCAGTAGCTCTCTTTTTTGTTATAAATGTTGAAAGTACTTTTAAAAATATTAAAATATTAAAATATTTCTGAAAGTAAAATCTATTCTATGACAAGCTTGAGATAAACCTATGACTTTATTGTATAATAAAGAAAAAGTCTCTAGGAAAGGAGTGAAAGAGCTACTATTTGGACTGCAGCTAGCTAAATATTGAAAGAGAGGAACTCTCGTTTATTAATTACTTTCTTGTGTTTTCCTATGGTGGGGAGTAAAAATTTTAAAACGAAAAGAAAGCGCTTTATTTTTGGTGATATTGAAAGGTAGAAAGATGAATCAGAAGAATTTTGACAGAAAACAAAGATATGGTATTCGTAAATTTGCAGTGGGTGTAGCCTCTGTAACCATTGGTGCAGTGGTGTTTGGAGTAAACCCTGTATTGGCAAATGAACAAGGAAACTCAACTGTAACCGCTGCTGAAAATAATAATCAAGGTTTATCAGAATTACCAAAAGAAGCTTCTTCAGGAAGTCTTGCAAATTTAGATAGTGAATTAGCTGGAAAATTGGCAACAGCGAAAGATAATGGTGTGGAAGTTGACCAGGATAAGTTGAAGAAAAATGAGACTGCTGAAGCAGAGACAACCACTCCAACAAATACACCTGCAGCTGACAATACACCAGCTCCTGCTGATAAACCAGAAACAGATTCTGCAACTACAGAAGCAAGTAACAAGGAGCAAAATAAAGAAGAAGAGGGAGTACTTCCTCGAGATTATTATGCTAGAGACATCGCAAACGCAACTCCAGTAGTAGAAAAAGAAGATGTTGAAACAAATTCGGAAAATGGTCAGCGTGTAGACCTAGCCAGTGAATTAGATACATTGAAGAAACTTCAAAATGCGACCATTCATGTGGAATTCAAGCCAGATGCCAAAGCTCCAGCATTTTATAATCTATTCTCAGTGTCTAGTGATAAGAAAAAAGATGAGTACTTCACAATGGCTGTTCTCAATAATACAGCATTAATTGAGGGGCGTGATGCAAATGGAGCACAATTTTATGATAAATATACGGATGCTCCATTACAAGTACGTCCTGGCCAGTGGAATTCAGTAACTTTCACAGTTGAAAAACCGACAGAAGAATTACCTAGTGGTCGAGTGCGCCTCTACGTGAACGGTGTATTATCTCGAACAAGTCTGAAATCTGGTCATTTCATCAAAGATATGCCAGATGTAACGCATGCTCAAATCGGAGCCACCAAGCGTGCTAGTAATACTGTTTGGGGATCCAATCTACAAGTTCGGAATCTAACCGTCTATGATCGTGCTTTAACACCAGATGAAGTTCAAACACGGAGTCAACTATTTGAAAGAGGTGATTTGGAAAAGAAACTTCCAGAAGGTGCGAAAATCTCAGAGAAAGAAGATGTCTTTGAAGGCGGAATGCATAACCAACCAAATAAAGATGGGATTAAGAGTTATCGTATTCCTGCTCTTCTTAAGACAGACAAAGGCACTCTGATTGCTGGTGCAGATGAACGCCGTCTTCATTCAAGTGACTGGGGTGATATCGGCATGGTCGTTAGACGAAGTGAGGATAAGGGGAAGACATGGAGCGACCGAGTAACGATTACAAATTTAAGAGACAATCCAAAAGCCTCTGATCCATCAATCGGTTCACCAGTGAACATCGATATGGTTTTGGTTCAAGATCCTGAGACAAAACGAATTTTTTCTATCTATGATATGTTCCCAGAAGGGAAAGGAATCTTTGGAATGGCTGATCAAAGAGAAGAAGCCTATAAACAAATCGATGGCAAAACTTATCAAATTCTCTATAAAGAAGGCGAAGACGGCTCCTATACAATACGTGAAAATGGCACAGTTTATACCCCAGATGGGAAACCAACAGATTATCGTGTTGTTGTAGATCCGGTGAAACCATCTTATAGTGATAAGGGTGATTTATATCAAGGGGATCAACTATTAGGAAATATTTATTTCACAAGCAATAAAACGTCTCCATTTAGAGTCGCTAAAGATTCTTATCTATGGATGTCTTATAGTGATGATGATGGTAAGACTTGGTCAGCTCCTCAAGATATTACTCCGATGGTCAAAGCCGATTGGATGAAATTCTTAGGTGTGGGGCCTGGAGTGGGGATTACCCTTCGTACTGGACCACATAAAGGTCGAATCGTCGTTCCTGTCTATACGACCAACCGGGCTAATCACCTCAATGGTTCTCAATCATCTCGAATCATTTACTCAGACGACCATGGTAAGACTTGGCATATGGGTGGTGGTGTTAACGACCATCGTACACTTTATGATGGTACAGTAGTCGATTCAAGTACCATGAGCAATTATTATGCTCAAAATACGGAATCTTCTGTTGTTCAGTTAAACAATGGGGACCTCAAACTCTTTATGCGTGGTTTGACTGAAGATCTACAGGTTGCGACCAGTCATGATGGTGGTCTAACTTGGGACAATAACGTTGATCGTTATGATGTGCCAGATGTTTATGTTCAAATGGCCGCGACTCATACGGTTCAAAATGGTAAAGAGTATATTCTCTTGGCGAATGCGAACGGTCCAGGTCGTAAAAATGGTTATATTCGAGTGGCTCGTGTTGAAGAAGATGGCCAGTTAACTTGGCTGCACCATCATTTGATTCAGGAAGGTGAATATGCTTATAACTCTCTTCAACAAATTGGACCAGATGAATATGGACTTTTATATGAGCACCATGCTCCAGGGGGTGTTCCATATACACTTTCCTTCAAGAAATTCAACTGGGATTTCTTGACCAAGGAAAGAATTTCTCCTAAAGAAGCAAAAGTAAAATATGCTATTCAAAAATGGCCAGGTATTATTGCGATGGAGTTTGATTCGGAAGTATTGGTAAATAAGGCTCCAACCCTTCAGTTGGCAAATGGTAAAACGGCAACCTTCATGACTCAGTACGATCCCAAAACTCTCTTATTTACAGTGAATCCAGAGGACATGGGTCAAAGAATTACAGGTCTGGCAGAAGGTGCAATTGAAAGTATGCACAATTTACCAGTCTCTTTAGCTGGATCTAAATTAAGCGATGGTATAAATGGAAGTGAAGCTGCGATAAATGAAGTTCCAGAATTTACAGGTGGAGTTAATGGCGTTGAGGCTGCAATAAATGAAGAAGCTCCTGAATATACAGGTCCATTGGCAACAGTGGGAGAAGAACCAGCACCAACAGTAGAAAAAACAGAATTTACAGGTGGAGTTAATGGCGTTGAGGCTGCAGTAACTGAAGAAGCTCCTGAATATACAGGTCCATTGGCAACAGTGGGAGAAGAACCAGCACCAACAGTAGAAAAACCGGAGTTTACAGGTGGAGTGAATGGAGTAGAAGCTCTTGTAACAGAAATTCCTGAATACACAGGTCCCTTAGCAACAGTAGGAGAAGAACCAGCACCAACAGTAGAAAAACCGGAATTCAAAGGGGGCGTAAATTCAGTTCTAGCAGCTTCAAATGAGGTTCCGGAATATAGAGGTGGTGCTAACTTTGTCTTGGCAGCTTCAAATGAGGTTCCTGAATATACCGGAGGTGCTAATTTTGTCTTGGCAGCTTCAAATGACCTCCCTGAATATAAAGGCGGTGTCAATGGCGCTGAGGCAGCAATCCATGAAGTGCCAGAGTACAAGGGAGAAACCAAACCAGTCTTAGCAGCTGCAAACGAACGTCCAGCTAAGAAGTTATCTCTTGGACAAGGTGCTACTTATCAAGCACCAGCGGCTAAACAAAACGAGCTACCAAATACTGGAAGTAAAGAAAATACAACCTTTATTTCTCTAGGATTAGTGGCAGGTCTCTTATCTGTTTTGACATTTGGGAAGAAACGAAAAGAGGACTAGATTAGGTCTTGAATAAAATGAATTTTGCTCATCGTTAATGATAAAAGAGATGGCCCATTTGAAAGATGGCTATCTCTTTTTATCATTTTATAAGGTAAGTGAACAGAAAATAAGACGGAGCTGAAACTACTTTCAGAAACGGCTGTTCTATAAAATACTTTTGAAACTGAAATCTATTCTATTACAAAATATTGAAAGCGCTTAACAAATGGTATATAATGAACTCATAAGAACAAAGAAAAGGAGGAAAGAGGATGCCACAGATTACTAAAGAAGCCTTGATTGCACAAATCAAAGATGGAATCATCGTTTCTTGTCAGGCCCTTCCTCACGAACCGCTTTATACAGAAGCGGGAGGAGTCATTCCCTTGCTGGTCAAAGCGGCTGAGCAAGGTGGAGCAGTCGGTATTCGAGCAAATAGTGTTCGCGATATCAAGGAAATCAAGGAGGTTACCAACCTTCCAATCATTGGGATAATTAAACGAGATTATCCACCGCAAGAACCCTTCATCACTGCCACTATGAAAGAAGTTGATGAATTAGCAGAACTCGACATAGAAGTGATTGCTCTGGATTGTACCAAGCGTGAACGCTACGATGGTTTAGAGATTCAAGAGTTTATTCGTCAGGTTAAGGAGAAATATCCTAACCAGCTCTTGATGGCTGATACAAGTATTTTCGAAGAAGGCCTAGCAGCTGTTGAAGCAGGAATTGACTTTGTCGGAACAACTTTATCAGGATACACATCTTACAGTCCAAAAGTGGATGGTCCCGATTTTGAATTAATCAAAAAACTCTGTGATGCTGGCGTGGATGTCATTGCAGAAGGAAAAATTCATACACCTGAACAAGCCAAACAAATCCTGGGATATGGAGTGCGAGGTATCGTTGTTGGTGGCGCTATTACTAGACCAAAAGAGATTACAGAACGCTTCGTTGCTGGTCTTAAATAACACAATTTAAAAGCAGAGGAGAGTGGTGAATGCGTCGGATGAAATAAAAACGTATACAAATGCAATCTTACTCATTATCCAATATGGATACGCTTATCAATTAGGAGAATACAAATGAAATTTAGAAAACTAGCTTGTACAGTACTTGCGGGTGCTGCGATTCTTGGCCTTGCTGCATGTGGTAACTCTGGTGGAAGTAAAGATGCTGGAAAATCTGGTAGCGATAGTGGAAAAACAGAAATCACTTGGTGGGCATTCCCAGTCTTCACTCAAGAAAAAACTGGTGACGGTGTTGGAACATATGAAAAATCAATCATCGAAGCGTTTGAAAAAGCAAATCCAGATGTAAAAGTGAAATTGGAAACCATTGACTTCAAGTCAGGTCCTGAAAAAATCACAACAGCTATCGAAGCTGGAACAGCTCCAGACGTTCTTTTTGATGCACCAGGACGTATCATCCAATACGGTAAAAATGGTAAATTGGCTGAGTTGAATGATCTCTTCACAGATGAATTCGTCAAAGATGTTAACAACGAAAACATTGTACAAGCAAGTAAAGCTGGAGACAAAGCTTACATGTATCCAATCAGTTCAGCACCATTCTACATGGCTATGAACAAGAAAATGTTGGAAGAAGCTGGAGTTGCAAACCTTGTAAAAGAAGGTTGGACAACTGATGATTTTGAAAAAGTTTTGAAAGCGCTTAAAGATAAAGGATATACACCAGGTTCATTGTTCAGTTCTGGTCAAGGGGGAGACCAAGGAACACGTGCCTTCATCTCAAACCTTTACGGCGGTTCTGTAACAGATAAAGATGTAACAAAATATACAACTGATGATCCTAAATTCGTCAAAGGTCTTGAAAAAGCAGCTAGCTGGATTAAAGACGGTTTGTTGAACAATGGTTCACAATTTGACGGTGGAGCAGATATCCAAAACTTTGCCAACGGTCAAACTTCATACACAATCCTTTGGGCACCATCTCAAAATGGTATCCAAGCTAAACTCTTGGAAGCAAGTAAAGTAGAAGTGGTAGAAGTACCATTCCCATCAGATTCAGGTAAACCAGCTCTTGAATACCTTGTAAACGGATTTGCAGTATTCAACAACAAAGACGAGAAGAAAGTTGCAGCATCTAAGAAATTCGTTCAATTCATCGCGGACGATAAAGAATGGGGTCCAAAAGACGTTGTTCGTACAGGTGCCTTCCCAGTTCGTACATCATTTGGCAAACTTTATGATGACAAACGTATGGAAACAATCAGTGGTTGGACTAAATACTACTCACCATACTACAACACTATTAATGGTTTTGCTGAAATGAGAACACTTTGGTTCCCAATGTTGCAATCTGTATCAAATGGTGACGAAAAACCAGCGGATGCTTTGAAAGCCTTCACTGAAAAAGCTAACGAAACAATTAAAAAAGCTACAAAACAATAAGCACTAAATCAGATTGACTCCTCCCTTTTCCCTGTGCATAGCCTATGTAAGAAAAGGGGGGATTTTGTTTGAAATGTAAGGAACTGTCACGAAATTAAAATGAAGTTCTTACATAAGCGAATCTTAAAAAATTTCATTTTGATTTTAAAACAGTTCAAGAAAATCCAAAATATTTTATTTGTGAAAGAGAGGTGCCGACTGTGAAAGTCAATAAAATTCGTATGCGGGAAACAGTGATTTCCTACGCTTTCCTAGCACCAGTATTATTCTTCTTTGTCATCTTTGTATTAGCTCCTATGATTATGGGATTCATTACAAGTTTCTTTAACTACTCAATGACTAAATTTGAGTTTGTGGGCTTGGACAACTACATTCGCATGTTTAAAGACCCTGTCTTTATGAAGTCTTTAATCAATACCGTGATTCTGGTTATTGGATCTGTACCAGTTGTTGTTCTATTCTCACTCTTTGTAGCATCTCAGACCTATCATCAAAATGCTATTGCCAGATCCTTCTACCGTTTCGTCTTCTTCCTTCCTGTTGTAACAGGTAGCGTTGCCGTAACAGTTGTTTGGAAATGGATCTATGACCCACTATCAGGGATTCTAAACTTTGTCCTTAAGTCAAGCCATATCATCAGTCAAAACATTTCTTGGTTGGGAGATAAAAACTGGGCTTTGATGGCGATTATGATTATCCTTTTGACAACATCTGTTGGTCAGCCGATTATCCTTTATATCGCTGCCATGGGTAATATTGACAATTCACTGGTTGAAGCAGCGCGTGTTGATGGTGCGACTGAATTGCAAGTTTTCTGGAAGATTAAATGGCCAAGCCTTCTTCCAACAACTCTTTACATTGCAATCATCACAACAATCAACTCATTCCAGTGTTTCGCCTTGATTCAGTTGTTGACATCTGGTGGTCCAAACTACTCAACAAGTACACTGATGTACTACCTTTACGAAAAAGCCTTCCAATTGACAGAATACGGTTATGCAAACACTATCGGTGTCTTCTTGGCAGTCATGATCGCTATCGTAAGCTTTGTTCAATTTAAAGTACTTGGAAACGACGTAGAATACTAAAGAAAGGAGACAGCTATGCAATCTACACAAAAGAAACCCTTAACAGCTTTCACTGTTATTTCAACTATTATCTTGCTCTTGTTGACCGTGCTGTTCATCTTTCCGTTCTACTGGATTTTGACAGGTGCCTTCAAATCACAACCTGATACCATTATGATTCCGCCACAATGGTTCCCTAAAATGCCGACCATGGAAAACTTCCAACAACTCATGGTGCAAAACCCTGCTATGCAGTGGATGTGGAACTCTGTGTTTATCTCATTAGTAACCATGTTCTTAGTTTGTGCAACCTCTTCTCTAGCAGGTTATGTATTGGCTAAAAAACGTTTCTATGGTCAACGTATTCTCTTTGCCATCTTCATCGCTGCCATGGCGCTTCCAAAACAAGTTGTCCTTGTGCCATTGGTACGTATCGTAAACTTCATGGGAATCCATGACACTCTTTGGGCAGTTATCTTGCCTTTGATTGGATGGCCATTCGGGGTCTTCCTCATGAAACAATTCAGTGAAAACATCCCTACAGAGTTGCTTGAATCAGCTAAAATCGACGGTTGTGGTGAGATTCGTACTTTCTGGAGCGTAGCCTTCCCAATTGTGAAACCAGGATTTGCAGCCCTTGCAATCTTTACCTTCATTAACACATGGAACGACTACTTCATGCAGTTGGTAATGTTGACTTCACGTCAAAACTTGACCATCTCACTCGGGGTTGCAACCATGCAGGCCGAAATGGCAACCAACTATGGTTTGATTATGGCGGGTGCTGCTCTTGCAGCAGTGCCAATCGTAACAGTCTTCCTTGTCTTCCAAAAATCCTTCACTCAAGGTATTACTATGGGAGCGGTCAAAGGTTAAGAAAAGTAAACTGGTGTGTCAAGATTGCGGAAGTGGTCTTGACATGCTATGGAAATATAGAGGTTATAAGTGTCTACAAAATGTTGGGTATTTGCTTACCTTAGATATTTTGTTAGACACTTATCAACTTAAGAATGATTTTAGTTAACTATCAGAAACGAAGGAAACAGTATGATTTTTGACGATTTGAAAAACATCACCTTTTACAAAGGGATTCATCCCAATCTAGACAAGGCTATCGATTATCTCTACCAGCACCGTAAGGATTCTTTCGAATTAGGTAAGTATGAGATTGATGGGGACAAGGTCTTTCTAGTTGTTCAGGAAAATGTCCTCAATCAAGCTGAAAATGATCAATTTGAGCATCATCAGAACTATGCTGACTTGCATTTGCTGGTAGATGGGCATGAATATTCGAGCTACGGTTCACGTATCAAAGATGAAGCAGTAGCATTCGACGAAGCGAGTGACATTGGTTTTGTTCATTGTCATGAAAAATACCCACTCTTGTTGGGTTATCACAATTTTGCAATTTTCTTCCCAGGAGAACCACACCAGCCGAATGGCTATGCAGGTATGGAAGAGAAGGTTCGCAAATATCTCTTTAAAATTTTGATTGATTAAAAAATCAGGAGGAGCAAACATGGCACAAAAAGGAGTAAGCCTTATCAAGGCAGCATTTGATACAGACAACTTTCTCATGCGTTTTAGTGAAAAGGTCTTGGATATCGTCACAGCCAATCTTCTTTTTGTCGTTTCTTGTTTGCCCATCGTGACGATTGGAGTGGCTAAAATTAGCCTCTACGAGACCATGTTTGAGATTAAGAAGAGTAGACGTGTGCCTGTCTTTAAAATCTATCTAAGAGCTTTCAAGCAAAATCTGAAACTAGGTCTTCAGCTAGGTCTGCTTGAGTTGGGCATTGTTTTGTTGAGTCTTTTAGACCTCTATATCTTTTGGGGGCAGACAGCTATGCCTTTCCAAATGGTGAAAGCTATTTGTCTAGGAATTTTGATCTTCCTCACTA
Organism: Streptococcus mitis; assembly: GCF_946190155.1. Classification (GTDB taxonomy): domain Bacteria; phylum Bacillota; class Bacilli; order Lactobacillales; family Streptococcaceae; genus Streptococcus; species Streptococcus mitis_CL. The sequence goes on along the minus strand of NZ_CAMHZL010000005.1, from coordinate 73,673 downwards.
TCGTGATGCTGGCTAGCTATCCGATCGCTGCGCGCTATGATTTAACTTGGAAAGAAGTGTTACAAAAAGGGCTGATCTTGGCAAGTTTTAACTTTCCTTGGTTCTTTCTTATGTTAGCCATTCTTATCCTCATTGTGATGGTTCTTTATCTGTCAGCTTTCAGTTTACTGTTAGGTGGCTCAGCCTTCCTGCTTTTTGGGTTTGGACTATTGGTCTTTATCCAGACTGGATTGATGGAGAAAATTTTTGCAAAATATCAATAGGATGGCTTGTTTCTGAAACTACTTTCAAGCTTTAAACGGTTCAAAATACATATCGAAACTAAAATCTAAGTGTACACAAGATATTGAAAGCGTTTTTCATAAGGTGTATACTAAAAACGTAAAGAATAAATCCTGCTTTTAGCAGAAAAAAGAAATCTTAGGAGAAAATCTATGTCAGATTTAAAAAAATACGAAGGTGTCATTCCAGCCTTCTACGCATGTTATGATGATCAAGGAGAAGTAAGTCCAGAGCGTACGCGTGCCTTGGTTCAATACTTCATTGATAAAGGTGTTCAAGGTCTTTATGTCAATGGTTCTTCTGGTGAATGTATCTACCAAAGCGTTGAAGACCGCAAGTTAATCTTGGAAGAAGTCATGGCAGTTGCCAAAGGTAAATTAACTATTATTGCTCACGTAGCTTGCAATAATACTAAAGATAGTATGGAACTTGCTCGCCACGCAGAAAGCTTGGGTGTAGATGCCATTGCAACGATTCCACCTATTTACTTCCGCTTGCCAGAATACTCAGTTGCTAAATACTGGAATGACATTAGTGCTGCAGCTCCAAACACAGACTACGTGATTTACAACATTCCTCAATTGGCAGGAGTTGCTTTGACTCCAAGTCTCTATACTGAAATGTTGAAGAATCCACGTGTTATCGGTGTTAAGAACTCTTCTATGCCAGTTCAAGATATCCAAACTTTTGTCAGCCTTGGTGGGGAAGACCATATCGTCTTTAACGGTCCAGATGAACAGTTCCTAGGTGGCCGCCTTATGGGTGCTAAAGCTGGTATAGGTGGTACTTATGGTGCTATGCCAGAACTCTTCTTGAAACTCAACCAATTGATTGCTGACAAAGACTTGGAAACAGCGCGTGAATTGCAGTACGCTATCAACGATATCATTGGTAAACTCACTGCTGCACATGGCAATATGTACGGTGTCATCAAAGAGGTCTTGAAGCTCAATGAAGACTTGAATATTGGTTCTGTTCGTTCACCATTGACACCAGTGACTGAAGAAGATCGTTCAGTTGTAGAAGCAGCTGCAGCCTTGATTCGTGAAACCAAGGAGCGCTTCCTCTAATCCATAAGGAGGTATTTATGACACACTACGTTGCAATTGATATCGGTGGAACCAACATCAAATATGGTTTGATCGACCAAGAAGGCCAACTTATTGAATCGCATGAAATGCCAACAGAGGCGCATAAAGGTGGACCTCATATCTTACAAAAGACCAAAGATATCGTAGCCAGCTATTTAGAACAAGGCCCAGTAGCAGGTGTTGCTATTTCTTCTGCAGGAATGGTGGATCCTGACAAGGGTGAAATTTTCTATGCTGGGCCTCAAATCCCTAACTATGCAGGCACCCAGTTCAAGAAGGAAATCGAAACTAGCTTTAATATTCCTTGTGAGATTGAAAATGATGTCAACTGTGCAGGTCTTGCTGAGGCAGTATCCGGTTCAGGCAAGGGAGCGAGTGTGACACTTTGCTTGACCATTGGAACCGGTATCGGTGGTTGCTTGATTATGGATGGGAAAGTCTTCCATGGTTTTAGCAATTCAGCCTGCGAAGTCGGTTATATGCATATGCAGGATGGAGATTTCCAAGACTTGGCCTCTACGACAGCCTTGGTGGAGTATGTAGCAGCAGGTCATGGCGATTCAGTTGACCATTGGAATGGCCGACGCATCTTTAAGGAAGCTACCGAAGGAAACAAAATCTGCATGGCTGGTATTGACCGTATGGTAGACTATCTAGGAAAAGGTCTGGCAAATATTTGCTATGTGGCCAATCCAGAAGTGGTCATTCTCGGTGGGGGTATTATGGGGCAAGAGGCTATCCTCAAACCGAAAATCCGCACAGCCTTGAAGGTGGCCTTGGTACCAAGCCTAGCTGAAAAAACACGATTAGAATTTGCCCATCACCAAAACACAGCAGGAATGTTGGGTGCTTATTATCACTTTAAAACAAAACAATCCTAGTTTGGTTTAACCAAACTAGGATTTTCTGATCAAGTTCCCTTGACTTTCTTTATAATTATGAGATAATAAATAAAATATATAAAGGAGTTATATAAAATGGCTATAGCGAATTCAAGTAAAATTGTGACTTTCCAAGCTAATAGAGAATTGGTAAATGATGCCATGGAAGTGTTAAAAGAACAAAATCTCTCTCTTTCATCGGCACTCAGATTATTTTTAAAGAATGTTGCCGTAACAAATGAAGTAGATTTACTTAATGAAGAGGAATTAGAGAAGGAGTATTTGTTTAGGCAATTACAAGCAGAAGTTCAAGAAAGTTATGCCAAGATTGAGGCTGGAAATTACTTGACAGATGAGGATGTTGTGACACGCTATGAATTATAAAAAATATAGGATTTTGTATTCTCCTAGAGTGATTGATAGTCTGGATAAAATATATCAGTATATAGCAGAGGAAATCGGTTCTGTAGAGGCTGCGAGACGAAAAGTGGCGAGTATTAGAAAAGATATTAATCGGCTAGAAATTTTCCCCCAAGCTGGATTTGATGCCGATGAAAAATTTGGTAAGAAATTAGATCCTCGCTACCAAACGCGAGGATTGACCTTGAGTAAGGATTACATCGTATTATATGCAATTGTTGAAGATACCGTCAGACTTGCTTATTTACTCCCTTCAAAAAGTGATTACATGAAATTATTCAAGACTAAGTCAAGATATGACTAATTCATAATCTTGAAGAGGTATGTTTGGTGATGAATAAAAATCCTAGTTTGGTTAAACCAAACTAGGATTTTCTTACACGTTTTTGTCTACGATAGCCATTGAGTTTTTTATTTTCCCAATAGCTGTTAAAAATTTTCTCCTTGCTTTCACGATTGATTTCCAAAAAGTAGGCATAAATCAAATCGATAAAGAAGAGCATAGGAAGTTGAGCGGATATTCGTTGGATGTAGGATGACTGACTGTGTGTGGCTACAAGAACAGTCTCTGTATAGGTCTGGCTATCTTTATTGGGAACACTTGTAAAAAGTACAGTCTGTGCGCCCATCTCTTTTGCGTCTAATAGACTGTCTAAAATAGAAGGTGTTGTGGCAGAAAGTGAGAAGCCCAGTACTAGGCAATTCTCATCCATAATACTGGTTGTCCAAGCAAAACCGTCTTGGTCTGTCAAAGCTTCACAGACCACACCTAGACGCATGAAGCGCAATTTCATTTCACGAGCGACAAGGCCAGAACTTCCTGTTCCAAAGAAGTAGACACGCTCAGCATCTTCGATTAACTGGGCGATTCGTTCCAGTTGTTCTTCGTCAATTAAGTCCTGTGTTTGTTCCCGCATACTACTATAACTTCTAAGGACTCGTTTTGTCAGTGGACTGTGCTTGTGAGAATGGGTGTCTTGTTTCTCTGCTTGGTGCAGGTATTGGAAAATAAATTCTCGATAGCCTGTAAAACCACACTTTTTAGCAAAGCGGGTCAGAGCAGCTTGAGAGAGATGTAATTTTTGAGTGACCTGTTGGGAGGAAAGGTCATCTTGAATGGTTTCAGCTTGCAAAAAATAACGAGCGATTTCTTGTTCTAGGTCTGTCATTTCCTCGAAGCGAGAATCAATGAGGGTTGCTATATCTGGTTTGTCCATATGGAAGGCTCCTTTAAGTGAGTCATATTGGAAAAAGACTGAGTCATCAAACTTTTACATTTATTATATCATATAATGTAGGGATGGATAAATAAAATCGTATTTTCCTGTAAAATTGGAAAAGCTCCCTTCTTTTCCAAAATTTCTTTTTAAATTATGGTACAATGAAGAGTAAGATTTTAAATAGAAATGAGACTGATTTGTATGAGGAAATTTAACAGCCATTCGATTCCGATTCGGCTTAATTTATTGTTTTCAATCATCATTTTACTCTTTATGACCATTATTGGTCGCCTGCTTTATATGCAGGTTTTGAACAAGGATTTTTATGAGACAAAATTAGCATCGGCTAGTAAAACAAAGGTGACTACTAGTTCAGCTCGAGGTGAAATTTATGATGCCAGTGGCAAACCCTTGGTTGAAAATACTGTGAAACAAGTTGTTTCCTTTACGCGAAACAACAAAATGACGGCTGCAGATTTGAAAGAAACAGCCAAGAAGTTGCTAGCCTATGTGGGAGTTTCTTTACCAACATTGACTGACCGACAGTTAGCAGACTATTACCTAGCAGATCAAGATGTCTATAAGAAAGCAGTGGAAAGCTTACCACGTGAGAAGCGCCTTGATTCTGATGGAAATCGTCTATCCGAATCAGAACTCTATAACAATGCGGTCGATAGTGTCCAAACGAGCCAATTAAACTATACAGAGGATGAAAAGAAAGAAATCTATCTTTTTAGTCAGTTAAATGCTGTTGGAAACTTTGAGACAGGAACCATTGCGACAGATTCCTTGACAGATACACAGATTGCCTTGATTGCTTCGGCTTCTAAGAATTTACCTGGTATCAGTATTTCAACCGCGTGGGATCGAAAGGTTCTAGAGACTTCGCTCTCTTCTATAGTGGGAAGTGTATCCGGTGAAAAAGCTGGTCTCCCAGCTGAAGAAGCAGATGCTTATATTAAAAAGGGATATTCTCTAAATGATCGGGTTGGCACCTCTTATCTAGAGAAACAATATGAAGAAACTTTGCAAGGAAAACGCTCGGTGAAGGAAATTCATCTAGATAAGTATGGCAATATGGAAAGTGTCGAAAATATTGAAGATGCTACCAAAGGGAACAATATTAAACTGACCATCGATTTGGCCTTCCAAGATAGCGTGGACAATCTGCTTAAGAGTTATTTCACTTCCGAACTAGGAAATGGAGGAGCTAAGTATTCTGAAGGTGTCTATGCAGTTGCTTTGAACCCCAAAACAGGTGCAGTTTTATCCATGTCAGGAATCAAACATGATCTGAAAACGGGAGAGTTGATGCCTGATTCTTTGGGAACGGTAACCAATGTCTTTGTACCAGGTTCGGTCGTTAAGGCTGCAACCATCAGTTCCGGTTGGGAGAATGGAGTCTTATCAGGGAACCAGACCTTGACGGATCAGTCCATTGTCTTCCAAGGTTCACCCCCTATCAATTCGTGGTATACTGCCTTTTCTGGACCAATGCCGATTACGGCAGTTCAAGCTTTGGAGTATTCATCTAATACTTATATGGTCCAAACAGCTTTAGGGATTATGGGATTGACTTATCAACCGAATATGATTGCAGGAATTGGAAATTTAGACTCGGCTATGGGGAAATTACGTTCAACCTTTGGTGAGTATGGTTTGGGATCAGCTACAGGTATTGATTTACCAGATGAATCCACCGGCTTTATTCCTAAAGATTATGATCTTGCTAATTATATTACAAATTCATTTGGTCAGTTTGATAACTATACCCCAATGCAATTAGCTCAGTATGTAGCAACTGTTGCAAATGATGGTGTCCGTATGGCTCCTCGTATTGTTGAGGGAATTTATGGAAATAATGATAATGGAGGATTGGGCGACCTGATTCAACAACTGCAACCGACAGAGATGAATAAGGTCAATATATCCGCCTCCGATATGAGTATTTTGCAAGAAGGTTTTTATCAGGTTGCCCATGGGACTAGTGGATTGACAACTGGCCGTGCCTTTTCAAATGGTGCAGCTGTATCTATTAGCGGAAAAACGGGTACAGCCGAAAGTTATGTAGCAGATGGTCAGCAAGCAACAAATACCAATGCGGTTGCCTACGCTCCATCAGATAATCCTCAAATCGCTGTAGCTGTTGTCTTCCCGCATAACACAAATTTGTCAAATGGTGTCGGACCTTCCATTGCGCGCGACATTATCAACCTCTATAACCAACATCATCCAATGAATTAGAAAGGAACTTATGCTTTATCCAACACCTATAGCCAAGCTAATTGACAGTTATTCCAAGTTGCCGGGTATCGGGATCAAGACGGCTACCCGTCTGGCCTTTTATACGATTGGAATGTCTGATGACGATGTCAATGAATTTGCCAAAAACCTCCTTTCTGCTAAGAGAGAGCTGACCTATTGCTCCATCTGTGGTCGTTTGACTGATGACGATCCTTGCTCTATCTGTACCGATCCAAGTCGTGACCAGACAACCATTTTAGTTCTCGAAGATAGTCGCGATGTGGCGGCTATGGAGAACATCCAAGAATACCATGGGCTCTATCATGTCTTACATGGACTCATTTCTCCCATGAATGGTATCAGTCCAGATGATATCAATCTCAAGAGTCTTATGACTCGTCTGATGGATAGTGAAGTTTCAGAGGTAATCGTAGCAACAAATGCTACAGCAGATGGTGAAGCGACATCCATGTATCTTTCACGTTTGCTCAAGCCAGCTGGTATCAAGGTTACGCGTCTAGCACGAGGTCTCGCTGTCGGAGCGGACATTGAGTATGCGGATGAAGTGACGCTCTTACGAGCCATTGAAAATCGAACAGAGTTGTAATTGTAGACAAATTAACACACTCAATTCATTTATACAAAAATCACGGAGACCGACAGTTGTTTTATCGGTCTCTTTTTAGATTTATTGAAGACCAGTATCAGGTTCAAGTTTCAAAAAAGGAGCAAATATGATATACTAAAGAACGAGTATTCTATTAGAATTGGAACAAATAATATGAAACAAACGATTATTCTTTTATACGGTGGACGTAGTGCAGAGCGTGAAGTCTCTGTTCTTTCAGCTGAGAGTGTCATGCGTGCGGTCAACTACGACCGTTTCACAGTCAAGACTTTCTTCATCAGCCAGTCAGGTGACTTTATTAAAACGCAAGAATTTAACCAGACTCCAGGTCAAGAGGATCGTCTTATGACCAATGAAACCATTGATTGGGATAAGAAAGTTGCACCGAGTGCCATCTACGAAGAAGGAGCAGTGGTCTTTCCAGTCCTTCACGGTCCGATGGGAGAAGATGGCTCAGTTCAAGGATTCTTGGAAGTTTTGAAAATGCCTTATGTTGGTTGTAACATATTGTCATCCAGTCTTGCCATGGATAAAATCACGACCAAGCGTGTGTTAGAATCTGCTGGTATTGCCCAAGTTCCTTATGTGGCTATCGTTGAAGGGGATGATGTGACTGCTAAAATCGCTGAAGTGGAAGAAAAATTGACTTATCCAGTCTTCACTAAGCCGTCAAACATGGGTTCTAGTGTCGGTATTTCTAAATCTGAAAACCAAGAGGAACTCCGTCAAGCTTTGAAACTTGCCTTCCAATATGACAGCCGTGTCTTGGTTGAGCAAGGGGTGAATGCCCGTGAAATCGAGGTTGGTCTCTTGGGCAACTACGATGTCAAAAGCACGCTTCCAGGGGAAGTAGTCAAGGATGTTGCCTTTTATGACTACGATGCCAAGTATATTGACAACAAGATTACCATGGATATCCCAGCCAAAATCAGTGATGATGTGGTAGCTGTCATGCGTCAGAATGCAGAAACAGCCTTCCGTGCCATTGGTGGCCTGGGTCTATCTCGTTGCGATTTCTTCTATACAGACAAGGGAGAGATTTTCCTCAACGAGCTCAATACCATGCCAGGTTTCACCCAGTGGTCTATGTACCCACTACTTTGGGATAATATGGGAATCAGCTATCCAGACTTAATCGAGCGATTGGTTGATCTTGCCAAGGAAAGTTTTGACAAGCGCGAAGCGCATTTGCTATAAAATGAAAGAGGGGGGGTAGAAGCCAGAACCATCACTGCAAGGTGACTAGAGTTCTCGAGCTTCGACCCTTTTTAAAGGAGTAGAAATGAAATTAACAATCTATGAAGTGGCTCAAGTTGTAGGGGCTAAAAATGATATCAGCCTCTTTGAGGACACCCAGTTAGAAAAAGCTGAGTTTGATAGTCGTTTGATTGCTGCAGGGAATTTGTTTGTGCCCCTCAAAGGTGCTCGTGACGGTCATGACTTTATCGAAACAGCTTTTGAAAATGGTGCTGCTGTAACCCTGTCTGAGAAAGAGGTCGCAAATCGTCCCTACATTCTAGTAGATGATGTCTTGACTGCCTTTCAGCAACTAGCAGCCTACTATCTTGAAAAAACAGCAGTTGATGTCTTTGCTGTTACAGGTTCAAATGGTAAAACAACGACCAAGGATATGTTAGCTCACTTGCTATCAACAACCTACAAAACTTACAAAACACAAGGTAACTACAATAATGAGATTGGTCTTCCTTACACAGTTCTCCATATGCCTGAAGAAACAGAAAAGTTGGTCTTAGAGATGGGGCAGGATCACTTGGGAGATATTCATCTCTTGTCTGAATTGGCTCATCCAAAAACAGCCATCGTGACCTTGGTTGGAGAAGCCCATTTGGCCTTTTTCAAAGATCGTTCTGAGATTGCTAAAGGAAAAATGCAAATTGCAGACGGGATGTCTTCGAATTCCTTGCTCTTGGCACCAGCAGATCCGATTGTAGAGGACTACTTGCCAACTGATAAAAAGGTAGTTCGTTTTGGGCAAGGAGCAGAGTTGGAAATTACCGACTTGGTTGAGCGTAAGGATAGCTTGACCTTTAAGGCTAATTTCTTGGAACAAGCCCTCGATTTGCCAGTGACAGGTAAGTACAATGCCACCAATGCTATGATTGCTGCTTATGTGGCTCTACAAGAAGGAGTTTCAGAGGAGCAAATCCGTTTGGCCTTCCAAAATCTTGAATTGACGCGTAACCGTACCGAGTGGAAGAAAGCAGCTAATGGAGCAGATATTCTGTCTGACGTATACAATGCCAATCCAACTGCTATGAAGTTGATTTTAGAGACTTTCTCTGCCATTCCGACCAATGAAGGTGGCAAGAAAATTGCTGTCTTGGCGGATATGAAGGAACTTGGTGACCAGTCTATTCAGCTTCATAATCAGATGATTTTGAGCCTTTCGCCAGATGTGCTTGATACTGTTATTTTCTATGGAGAAGACATTGCTGAATTGGCTCAACTGGCCAGTCAAATGTTCCCAATCGGCCATGTTTTCTACTTCAAGAAAACAGCTAATGAGGACCAATTTGAAGCCCTAGTTAAGCAGGTTAAAGAAAGCCTCAGTGCCAATGACCAAATTTTGCTCAAAGGCTCTAACTCCATGAATCTAGCCAAGTTGGTAGAAAGTTTAGAAAATGAAGACAAGTGATTTTGCTAAGTATCTTCAAAGAATGATTGCCATTACAGATACTGGATTAACCTTTACAAAGGATCCGTTTGACCGTGAGCGCTATGAAGACTTGCGAAGTCTGTTATCTGAAATGTTGAATCAAGCATCAGACCTTGATGCCGAAGAAGTGGCAGAAGTTTTGAAGCCAACTTCCGCTTATGCAACTCCGTTAATGGACGTCCGTGCTTGGATTGTTGAGGACGAAAAGATTTGTCTGGTTAGGGGACAAGGAGAGAATGATTGGGCTTTGCCAGGTGGCTTTGGTGAGGTTGGTTATTCTCCAACAGAAAATATTCTCAAGGAAATTGAAGAAGAAACCGGTTTTGAAGCTAAAGTAGAAAGACTACTAGCTGTTTTTGATACCAATCGTTTCCAACTACAGAGCAAGCAATATGCAAAGTTTGTTTTTGAATGTAAGCTTCTTGATGGACAATTCCAAGAAAATCAAGAAATTGCTGACCTTCAATTTTTTGCCATTGACCAACTGCCAGCCTTATCTGAAAAACGCATTACCAAGGAGCAAATAGAGCTTCTTTGGCAGGTTTATCAAGGTCAGAGGGAGCAATATCTTGACTAAGAAGATGATTATCGTATTTCTAAATTCATTTTTCTCAAGTAGCATGGTATAATAAAATGCAGGAAAATTTTGAATCATGAGGAAGACTAGATGAATTTATGGGATATTTTCTTTACGACCCAAGCAACAGAGCCACCCAAATTTGACCTTTTTTGGTATGTCAGTATATTTACACTCTTGGCTTTGACCTTTTATACAGCCTATCGTTATCGTGAAAAGAAGGCTTATCAACGATTTTTCCAAATCTTGCAGGCAGTTCAGTTAATCCTTCTTTATGGATGGTACGGGGTTAATCATATGCCATTGTCAGAAAGCTTACCCTTTTACCATTGCCGTATGGCTATGTTTGTGGTGCTTTTGCTTCCTGGTCAGTCCAAATATCGGCAGTATTTTGCATTACTAGGAACATTTGGGACATTAGCAGCCTTTGTTTATCCAGTGCCAGATCCTTATCCATTCCCGCATATTGCGATTTTATCCTTTATCTTTGGCCACTTAGCTCTCTTGGGGAACTCTCTAGTTTACCTATTGAGACAGTATAACGCGCGATTGCTGGATGTGAAGGGAATTTTTCTCATGACCTTTGCACTAAATGCCTTGATTTTTGTGGTCAATTTAGTAACAGGCGGAGATTACGGATTCTTGACAAAACCACCATTGGTTGGAGACCATGGCTTAGTAGCTAATTATTTAATCGTTTCCCTAGCCTTATCAGCAGCGATTACGTTAACAAAGAAAATCTTGGAACTATTTTTAGAACAAGAAGCAGAAAAAATGATTGCAAAGAAAGCTTAAAATCAAGCTTTCTTTTTTCATAAATCTAATTTTTTATAACTTGTTTGGAAAATACAAAAATATGATGAGCGAATGTAAAAAAATGGTAAGTAAATTTAGGAAAAACTAAGCACGATTGGATTTTTTGTGTTATAATATTCTGTGAATAGCTATGCCCTGTTTTAGCTATATTGAATAGAAGTTTGAAACTTGGAAGAGAGAGGATGCGATGTAATGGCTAGAGATGGTTTTTTTACAGGCTTAGATATCGGAACCAATTCGATTAAGGTGTTGGTTGCAGAGCTTAGAAATGGTGAACTAAATGTAATTGGTGTAAGTAATGCCAAGAGTAAAGGTGTAAAGGATGGGATTATCGTCGATATTGAAGCAGCAGCAACTGCTATCAAGTCAGCTATTTCCCAAGCAGAAGAGAAAGCTGGCATTTCAATCAAATCAGTGAATGTTGGTTTGCCTGGAAATCTTTTGCAAGTAGAACCAACTCAAGGAATGATTCCAGTTACATCTGATACAAAAGAAATTACAGATCAAGATGTCGAAAATGTTGTTAAATCAGCCTTGACAAAGAGTATGACACCAGATCGTGAAGTCATCACTTTTATTCCAGAAGAATTTATCGTAGATGGCTTCCAAGGTATTCGTGACCCACGTGGCATGATGGGAGTTCGTCTTGAAATGCGTGGCTTACTTTACACTGGTCCACGTACTATTCTTCACAATTTACGCAAGACAGTTGAGCGCTCAGGTGTTCAGGTTGAAAATATTATTATTTCACCATTGGCTTTGGTTCGTTCAGTCTTGAATGAAGGAGAGCGTGAATTTGGAGCTACGGTGATTGATATGGGAGCAGGTCAAACAACTGTTGCTACAATCCGTAACCAAGAACTCCAGTTTACAAATATTCTTCAAGAAGGTGGGGATTATGTCACAAAAGATATCTCTAAGGTCTTGAAGACTTCACAAAAACTAGCTGAAGGATTGAAATTGAACTATGGGGAAGCCTACCCTTCACTTGCAAGCAATGAAACCTTCCAAGTTGAAGTAATTGGTGAAGTAGAGCCTGTAGAAGTTACAGAAAGCTACCTAGCAGAGATTATTTCAGCTCGCATTAAACACATTTTTGAACAAATCAAACAAGAGTTGGAAAGAAGACATTTGTTGGATCTTCCAGGTGGGATTGTTCTGATTGGTGGAAATGCTATTTTACCAGGTATTGTAGAACTTGCACAGGAAGTATTTGGCGTTGGTGTCAAACTTTACGTTCCAAATCAAGTTGGAATCCGTAATCCTGCCTTCGCTCATGTGATTAGCTTGTCTGAATTTGCTGGTCAATTGACTGAGGTGCATTTATTAGCACAACGAGCAGTTAAGGGTGAGGATACTTTGCGTCACCAACCAATTAATTTTGGTGGGATGATTCAACGTGTTACGCAGGTAGCACAACCGACCCCTATTCAACCAGTTCAAAATACTGAGGTAGAGCAGTCAGCTTCTACGAACGTAGTTGCTCCGAAAGAAGATAAAGTATCTTCTCAAAATAAACCAAAAATCGCAGATCGTTTCCGTGGCTTAATCGGAAGCATGTTTGATGAATAAAAGAGGAAAAATAAACTATGACATTTTCATTTGATACAGCAGCAGCTCAAGGTGCAGTTATTAAAGTAATCGGTGTTGGTGGAGGTGGCGGAAACGCCATTAACCGCATGGTTGACGAAGGTGTTGCAGGCGTAGAATTTATCGCAGCAAACACAGATGTACAAGCTTTGAGTAGTACAAAAGCTGAGACTGTAATTCAGTTAGGCCCTAAATTGACTCGTGGTTTGGGTGCTGGCGGTCGACCTGAAGTTGGTCAAAAGGCAGCTGAAGAAAGCGAAGAAGCCTTGACTCAAGCTATTACTGGAGCAGATATGGTCTTCATTACTGCAGGTATGGGAGGTGGCTCTGGTACTGGTGCAGCTCCTGTTATTGCCCGCATTGCTAAAGATTTAGGTGCTCTTACAGTTGGTGTTGTGACACGTCCTTTTGGTTTCGAAGGAAGCAAACGTGGTCAGTATGCTGTCGAAGGAATCAATCAACTTCGTGAACATGTAGATACTCTATTGATTATTTCAAACAACAACTTGCTTGAAATTGTTGATAAGAAAACTCCACTTCTTGAAGCTCTTAGCGAAGCAGATAACGTACTTCGCCAAGGTGTTCAAGGGATTACTGACTTGATCACAAATCCTGGTTTGATTAACCTTGACTTTGCCGATGTGAAAACAGTTATGGCAAATAAAGGAAACGCCCTAATGGGTATCGGTATCGGTAGTGGTGAAGAACGTGTGGTAGAAGCAGCTCGTAAGGCAATCTACTCACCACTTCTTGAAACAACTATTGACGGTGCTGAGGATGTCATCGTCAACGTTACTGGTGGTCTTGACTTGACTTTGATTGAGGCAGAAGAAGCTTCAGAGATTGTCAACCAAGCAGCTGGTCAAGGAGTGAACATCTGGCTTGGAACATCTATCGATGAAAACATGAAAGATGAAATCCGTGTTACAGTTGTGGCAACTGGTGTTCGCCAAGATCGTGTTGAAAAAGTTGTGGGCCATGCACCAAGACAAGCAGTTCGTCATGAACAAACAAGCCCAAGTCATGCACACAATCATAATCGTCACTTTGATATGGCTGAAACTGCAGAAATTCCAAGTCCAACACCTCGTCGTACAGAAACTTCTCAAACTTCAGCATTTGGTGATTGGGACTTGCGTCGTGAGACGATTGTTCGACCAACTGATTCAGTGGTATCACCAGTTGAACGTTTCGAAGCGCCATCTTTACACGATGAGGATGAATTAGACACTCCTCCATTTTTCAAAAATCGTTAAGTAAATGAATTTGAAAGAAAATACAGAACGTGTTTTTCAACAAATAAAAGATGCAAGTCAGCAGTCAGGAAGAGAAGCCAATTCTGTTTCGGTTGTTGCTGTTACAAAATATGTAGACGTACCGACAGCGGAGGCTTTGCTTCCGCTAGGTGTGCATCATATTGGTGAAAATCGTGTGGATAAATTTCTTGAGAAATATGAAGCTTTAAAAGATAGAAATATTACCTGGCATTTGATTGGAACCTTGCAAAGACGCAAGGTCAAAGATGTCATTCAGTATGTTGATTATTTCCACGCTTTGGATTCATTAAAGCTAGCAGAGGAAATTCAAAAAAGAAGTGACAGAGTTGTTAAATGTTTCTTACAAGTAAATATCTCAAGGGAAGAGAGCAAACATGGCTTTTCAAGGGAAGAACTATTAGAGCTCTTGCCAGAATTAGCCACCTTAGATAAAATTGAATATGTCGGCTTGATGACCATGGCTCCTTTTGAAGCTAGTAGTGATGAGTTGAAAGAAATTTTTAAAGCTACGCAGGATTTGCAACTAGAAATTAGAGAAAAACAAATTCCCAATATGCCAATGACGGACTTGAGTATGGGTATGAGTCGCGACTACAAGGAAGCGATTGAATTTGGCTCAACATTTGTCAGAATTGGTACAGCATTTTTTAAATAGGAAAGAAATATGTCTTTAAAAGATAGATTTGATAAATTTATAGATTATTTTACAGAAGATGGAGAAGATGTTGGTACTGCATACCAGCCTAAAGCTGAAGAGCCGATTGTGACTCCAGTCCCTTCTGTTCAAGAGTTGCCTCAACAAGCTGCTAGTACGCCATCTAAAGATAAAAACATCACTCGTCTTCATGCCCGTCAACAAGAGTTAGCTATGCAAAGTCAACGTTCTACTGATAAGGTGACAATTGATGTTCGTTATCCACGTAAATACGAAGATGCCACAGATATTGTTGATTTATTAGCTGGTAACGAAAGTATTTTGATTGATTTCCAATATATGACAGAAGTTCAAGCACGTCGTTGTTTGGACTATCTGGATGGGGCGCGCCACGTTTTAGCTGGTAACATGAAAAAGGTAGCATCTACTATGTACCTGCTGACACCAGTTGATGTTGTCGTCAATATTGAAGATATCAAAATTCCAGATGAATCACAAAATGGTGAATTTGGCTTTGATATGAAACGTACGAGAGTAAGATAATGATCTTTCTCATTCGTTTTGTTCAAAATGCAGTGGATATCTATTCACTGATTTTAATCGTGTTTGCTCTGATGTCTTGGTTTCCCAATGCTTATGAATCACGTCTTGGACGCTTGATTATTAGTTTAGTGAAACCGATAGTAGCTCCCTTGCAACGTTTACCCCTCCAGATTGCAGGTCTTGATTTGTCTGTCTGGATTGCGGTATTACTAGTTCACTTCCTAGGGGAACAGTTGATTCGACTTTTAGTGATCTTTCTATGAACAAGATGATTTATCAACACTTTTCTAAGAATGATTCGTCTTTTATTGATAAGGGAGTAGAATGGATAAAAAAGGTAGAAGATTCTTATTCTCCTTTTTTAACACCCTTTGTAAATCCCCATCAAGAAAAGATTTTAAAGGTGCTAGCATCAACCAACGGCATCTCCTACATGAGCAGTCGGCAGTTTCTTGAAACTGAATATGTACGAGTTCTACTGTATCCTGATTATTTTGAGCCAGAATTCTCTGATTTTGAACTTTCCTTGCAAGAAATTGTCTACCCTAATAAGTTTGAACGCTTAACGCATGCAAAAATATTAGGGACTGTTTTAAACAAGCTGGGAATTGATAGGAAGCTATTTGGTGATATCTTAGTCAACGAAGAGAGGGCACAGATTATCATTAATCGACAGTTTATGCTCCTTTTTCAAGACGGCATTACGAAAATTGCTCGTTTACCGGTTCGTCTAGAAGAACGGGATTTTACTGAGAAAATTGCTACAGTAGAAGATTATCAAGAATTAGATATTTGTATTGCTAGTTCTAGATTAGATGTTTTTCTAGCAGGTGTCTTAAAGCTGTCTAGAAATCAGGCAAGTCAGTTAATTGAAAAACAGGCAGTCCAAGTTAATTACCATTTAGTTGAAAAATCAGATTATGCAGTTCAAGTTGGTGATTTGATTAGTGTGAGGAAATTTGGTCGATTGAAACTTGTTAGAGATAATGGGCAAACAAAAAAAGATAAAAAGAAATTAACGGTCCAATTATTATTAAGTAAGTGAGGAATAATATGCCAATTACATCGTTAGAAATTAAAGATAAAACCTTTGGTACAAGATTTAGAGGTTTTGATCCAGAAGAAGTTGAAGAATTTCTTGAAATTGTTGTTCGTGATTATGAAGATTTAGTTCGAAGCAATCATGATAAAGAGTTGCATATCAAGAGCTTGGAAGAACGTTTGTCTTACTTTGATGAGATGAAAGATTCTTTGAGTCAATCAGTATTGATTGCTCAAGATACGGCAGAGCGTGTGAAACAAGCTGCTCAAGATCGTTCTAATAATATTATCCAACAGGCAGAGCAAGATGCCCAACGTTTGCTTGAAGAAGCAAAATATAAGGCTAATGAGATCTTGCGTCAAGCTACTGATAATGCTAAAAAAGTTGCTGTTGAAACTGAAGAATTGAAGAACAAGAGCCGTGTCTTCCACCAACGTCTCAAATCTACTATTGAGAGCCAGTTAGCAATTGTTGAATCATCAGATTGGGAAGATATTCTGCGCCCAACAGCTACCTACCTTCAGACAAGTGATGAAGCATTTAAAGAAGTTGTTGGTGAAGTTCTTGGTGAGTCAGTATATTCACAACCAGAAGAAGAACCAATCGATATGACTCGTCAATTTACACCTGAAGAAATGGCTGAGTTACAAGCTCGAATTGAGGCTGGTAATAGAGAATTAGCTGAATTTGAAGCTCAACAACATCATTATGTGGAAGAACATTTAGAGCCAGTTGAAGTCGAAGCCCCTTCATCGAATGAGGAAGATACAAATAAAGAATCTGTCCTTATCTTATAATGAATAGTGATATGTGAGAACAATATTTTATCCTTATATTTCCAGCGAGCAGGAGATGGTGTGAGTCCTGCATTCCCTAATGATAAGATTATCCTCTCAAAAACTCAAGTCTGAAGTTAGTAGGATTTGACGTTCCCCACGTTACGGGATAAGAGGGAGAAAGACTAAATCTTTTTCCGAATAAAGGTGGTACCACGATTTTCGTCCTTTTTGGCAGTCGTGGTTTTTAATTTGTTATTATTTATAAAGGAGATACCATGAAACTCAAAGATACCCTTAACCTTGGGAAAACAGCTTTCCCAATGCGTGCAGGACTTCCTACCAAAGAGCCAGTTTGGCAAAAGGAATGGGAAGATGCAAAACTTTACCAACGTCGTCAAGAATTGAACCAAGGAAAACCTCATTTCACCTTGCATGATGGCCCTCCATACGCAAACGGAAATATCCACGTTGGACATGCTATGAACAAGATTTCAAAAGATATCATTGTTCGTTCAAAATCAATGTCAGGTTTTTACGCACCATTTATCCCAGGTTGGGATACTCATGGTCTGCCAATCGAGCAAGTTTTGGCAAAACAAGGTATCAAACGTAAAGAAATGGACTTGGTTGAGTACTTGAAACTTTGCCGTGAATACGCTCTTTCTCAAGTAGATAAACAACGTGAAGACTTTAAACGTTTGGGAGTTTCTGGTGACTGGGAAAATCCATATGTGACTTTGACACCTGACTATGAGGCAGCTCAAATCCGTGTATTTGGTGAGATGGCTAATAAAGGTTATATCTACCGTGGTGCCAAGCCAGTTTACTGGTCTTGGTCATCTGAGTCTGCCCTTGCAGAAGCGGAGATTGAATACCATGACTTGGTTTCAACTTCCCTTTACTATGCAAATAAGGTAAAAGATGGCAAAGGTGTTCTAGATACAGATACTTACATCGTTGTCTGGACAACTACTCCATTTACCATCACAGCTTCTCGTGGTTTAACTGTTGGTGCAGATATTGATTACGTTTTGGTTCAACCTGCTGGTGAAGATCGCAAGTTTGTGGTTGCTGCAGAATTGTTGACTAGCTTGTCTGAGAAATTTGGCTGGGCTGATGTTCAGGTCTTCGCGACCTACCGTGGTCAAGAATTGAATCATATCGTAACAAAACACCCATGGGATACAGCTGTAGATGAATTGGTTATCCTTGGTGACCACGTTACGACTGATTCTGGTACGGGTATTGTCCATACAGCCCCTGGTTTTGGTGAGGACGACTACAATGTTGGTATTGCTAATGGTCTTGAAGTCGCAGTGACTGTTGACGAACGTGGTATCATGATGAAGAATGCTGGTCCTGAGTTTGAAGGTCAATTCTATGAAAAGGTAGTTCCAACTGTTATTGAAAAACTTGGCAACCTCCTTCTTGCCCAAGAAGAAATCTCTCACTCATACCCATTTGACTGGCGTACCAAGAAACCAATTATCTGGCGTGCAGTACCACAGTGGTTTGCCTCTGTTTCAAAATTCCGCCAAGAAATCTTGGATGCTATTGATAAAGTTAAATTCCATACAGAATGGGGTAAAGTCCGTCTATATAATATGATTCGTGACCGTGGTGACTGGGTTATCTCTCGTCAACGTGCTTGGGGTGTTCCACTTCCAATCTTCTATGCAGAAGACGGTACAGCGATTATGACAGCTGAGACTATTGAACATGTGGCTCAACTCTTTGAAGTACATGGTTCAAGCATTTGGTGGGAACGTGATGCCAAAGACCTCTTGCCAGAAGGATTTACACATCCAGGTTCTCCAAATGGTGAGTTCAAAAAAGAAACAGATATTATGGATGTATGGTTTGACTCAGGTTCATCATGGAATGGTGTTTTGGTAAATCGTCCAAATCTGACTTATCCAGCTGACCTTTACCTTGAAGGTTCTGACCAATACCGTGGTTGGTTCAACTCATCACTCATTACATCTGTTGCCAACCATGGCGTAGCACCTTACAAACAAATCTTGTCACAAGGTTTTACCCTTGATGGTAAAGGTGAGAAGATGTCTAAATCTCTTGGAAATACCATTGCTCCAAGTGATGTTGAAAAACAATTTGGTGCTGAAATCTTGCGTCTTTGGGTAACAAGTGTAGACTCAAGCAACGACGTGCGTATCTCTATGGATATCTTGAGCCAAGTCTCTGAAACTTACCGTAAAATCCGTAACACCCTTCGTTTCTTGATTGCCAATACATCTGATTTTAACCCAGCTGTGGATGCAGTAGCTTACGAAGAACTTCGTTCAGTTGATAAGTACATGACGATTCGCTTTAACCAGCTTGTTAAGACCATTCGTGATGCTTACGCAAACTTTGAATTCTTGACAATTTACAAGGCCTTGGTAAACTTTATCAACGTTGACTTGTCAGCCTTCTACCTTGATTTTGCTAAAGATGTTGTTTACATCGAAGGTGCCAAATCATTGGAACGCCGTCAAATGCAGACTGTTTTCTATGACATTCTTGTGAAAATCACCAAACTCTTGACACCAATTCTTCCTCATACAGCAGAGGAAATCTGGTCATATCTAGAGTTTGAAGCAGAAGACTTCGTTCAATTGTCAGAATTGCCAGAAGCAGAAACTTTTGCTAATCAAGAAGAAATCTTGGATACATGGGCAGCCTTTATGGACTTCCGTGGACAAGCTCAAAAAGCCTTGGAAGAAGCGCGTAATGCAAAAGTTATCGGTAAATCACTTGAAGCACACTTGACAGTTTATCCAAATGAAGTTGTGAAAACTCTACTCGAAGCAGTAAACAGCAATGTAGCTCAACTTTTAATCGTGTCAGACTTGACCATCGCAGAAGGACCAGCTCCAGAAGCTGCCGTAAGCTTCGAAGATGTTGCCTTCACAGTTGAACGCGCTGCAGGTGAAGTATGTGACCGTTGCCGTCGTATCGACCCAACAACAGCAGAACGTAGCTACCACGCAGTCATCTGTGACCACTGTGCAAGCATCGTAGAAGAAAACTTTGCGGAAGCAGTCGCAGAAGGATTTGAAGAGAAATAATCGAATGATAGATTAAAAATGTTTTCTGAGTGTGTATTTTAGTTTGATATAAAAGAAAATATTAAACAAAATTAATGTATAATATTAATTTTTAATGAAAAGGAAATATTGATGAAAAAGAAAACACTTGCTCAATTAGATGGTATCATTGGTTTAGTTGCAGGAACTATTCTAGCCATTTTGCCAATTATTATAATTATGATTGCCTCTATATTTGATAATGAAGAAGTTGTTGGTGTCATCTTAGGAATTGTTTTTATTATTTTTAGTTTAGTAAAAATTGGAATTTTAATTCTAGGTATTCTCTCACTAATATATTATAAAGATGATAATAGAATTTCAATTGCACCCTCAGTCTTATTAATTGTTGGTTCTGCACTTGCATTGGTTCCATTCTTAGGATGGATAGGGGGAATCGTCATTATTGTTGGTGCTTCATTATTTTTAGGAAGCCTCAAAAAATTTAAAGTTGAACTATAAATAGAGTTTTTGTCAAGTAGAGTAAATGGAGAAACTCTAAAATTGGTTCTTTGTCAGCAGTAGTGGATTAAAGAAAAGCTAAGATAGAGAGAGGACAAATTTCGTCCTTTCTTTTTTGATGTTCAGAGCGATAAAAATCATTTTTTGAAGTTTTCAAAGTTTCGAAAACCAAAGGCATTTCGTTCGATAAGTTTGATGAGATTATTGGTCGCTTCTGATTTGGAGTTAGAATAGGGTAATTGAAGGGCGTTGACGATTTTTCAATGATTTCATGATTGATGAAAGTTACTATTTTAGTTTTAAGAATTGTGGCTATTGTGTATTTCAAGGACGATGAGCGTGTGACTCCTGCACCGTCTGTATTGTTTATCGTAGGTAGTTCTGTTGGATTGATCCCATTCGTGGACTAGATAGGATAAATTATGACAATTATTGGCAATTCCTATACTTTGAAATTTTGAAAAAATTCGAAATTGAAGAATCATATCTTTCGAACTGAGGTGGAATGAATTGAATCTTTGTTAGAAATACTTATTACAGTATGAAGGCGGTCAGCCTTATTTTTTGTTACCAATTGACGAAAAATTTTATAGGATAAATAAGCTATTTCATTCGTAAAATCTAAAGCATTTATTTGAGACAAGGAACTCTTTTTATAGTATAATGATGGTTGTAGATTGAATATATCAAAATATATATCGAAGTATTTTTGTTTCTTGTAAGTTTATCATAGTGAGGAAGCAAAATGCTTCTTCTATTTTGAAATGGACAAAATAATAGAGAGGATATAGAATGAAAAAATTTTTTGGAGAGAAGCAGCATCGTTTTTCCTTACGAAAGTTGGCGATTGGTCTTGTGTCTGCTTCAATTTCGAGCTTATTTTTTGTGTCCATTGCTAGCAGTGGGACCGTATTTGCTCAAGAAAATGTATCTATTCACTACAAATATGTGACAGATACAGAGTTAAGTAAGCAAGAGAAGGACTTGATTGTAAAGGATTTTCCTAATATTGCTGAAGATAGTGAGAGTACCTATTATCTAGTCTACCGTATGGATGAGAAAGCCCAACTAGGTCAGTTGCCTCATACCGGTGAGCACAATAATCTGGTTACCGCCCTTACTGGTGGAGCCCTCGCTTCGATTGGACTCCTCATTTTTGCTGTTTCGAGAAAGAAAGGCAATAAGAAAGCATTGTTGAAGGTTGTTTTGATAACAGGCGTGGGGAGCGGTTTGGTCTCTTCGGTTCAGGCTATTGAAAATCAGCTTTTGCTACAATACAATCAAGAATATCAATTATCCCAAGGAGATAGTCTGCCTCTGCCAAGAGTCCTGTCAGGTTATACCTATCTAGGCTATATTAAGCAAGACAAGAAAATTAATCAGTTAGAAACTGTTGCTAGAGATCAGAAACTAGACGATACGGTTCACTCTCATTTCCAGTCCAATGAAGGTGGGCAAAATGTAAGAGATGAGCGGAAAAATCCGTCTCCAACAAGCCCTGCTGACAAGCCAATCCCTTCTCAAGATTCACCCAATCAAAAGCCGTCTGGTATTGCTAGTGTGGATCCTCATGACGAAGTCTTGGCTGGTCGCGTGAACAAACCAGAGCTCCTATACAAAGATCAAGAGATTGAAACCAAGCTAGACTTTGCTGAAGTGGTTCAGGAAAATCCCGAACTAGCAGAGGGAACCATTCGTGTCAAACAAGAAGGTCATGTTGGGAAGAAGGTTGAGGTTGTTCGTATTTTCACTGTTGAAAACCAAGAAATTACTCGTGAGATCCTCTCGACCAAGGTAGAAAAATCCTTGCCACGTATAGTAGAGAAAGGGACTAAGAAGGCAGTTGCTCCGAGTGAAGCACCTCAGTCTGCAAGAAAAGGAGAGCCTGAGACTCAGGCCTCATTACCAGAATATACAGGCACTCAGTCCAGTGCTATTGTCGAACCAGAGCAAGTAGCTCCAAAACCAGAGTACAAGGGAACTCAAGCTGGAGCCATCGTCGAACCGGAGACTCAGCCTTCCTTGCCAGAATATAAAGGTGAGCAATCGGGAGCTGTTGTAGCCCCTGAGACAAATGAAAAACCAGAATATACTGGCACCCAATCTGGAGCCATCGTCGAACCAGAACAGGTACCATCAAAACCATCTTATACAGGTACCCAATCCGGAGCGATTGTTGAACCCGAACAAGTAGCTCCACAACCAGAGTACAAGGGAACTCAAGCTGGTACCATCGTCGAACCAGAGACTCAGCCTTCCCTGCCAGAATATAAAGGTGAGCAATCTGATGCAATAGTTGCCCCTGAGAAAACTGATAAACCATCCTATACAGGCACTCAGTCTGGAGCAATAGTCGAACCCGAGAAAGTAGCTCCGCTACCTGAATATCAGGGAACTCAAGCTGGTGCTATCGTCGAACCAGAGACCCATGCTTCCTTACCAGAATATAAAGGTGAGCAATCTGGTGCAATAGTTGCCCCTGAGACAAATGAAAAACCAGAATATACAGGAATTCAATCTGGAGCCATCGTCGAACCAGAAACGGCTGATAAGCCATCCTATACAGGTACCCAGTCCGGAGCGGTTGTTGAACCAGAGCAAGTGGCTCCACAACCAGAGTACAAGGGAACTCAAGCTGGTGCCATCGTCGAACCGGAGACTCAGCCTTCCTTGCCAGAATATAAAGGCGAGCAATCGGGAGCTGTTGTAGCTCCTGAGACAAATGAAAAACCAGAATATACTGGCATTCAATCCGGAGCAATAGTCGCACCAGAACAGGTACCATCGAAACCATCTTATACAGGTACCCAATCCGGAGCGATTGTTGAACCCGAACAAATCGCCCCTCTTCCAGAATATACTGGCAATATTGAGCAAGAAAAACCGGAAACTCCATCTGAAAAACCACAAGAAAAAGATCCAGAAAAAACACTTGAATTAAGAAATGTTTCGGATCTGGAGTTGTATAGTCAGACCAATGGTACTTACAAACAACATGTTTCTTTAGACAGTGTTCCAAGTAATCTAGACACTTACTTTGTTAAGGTAAAATCGTCGTCATTCAAAGATGTCTATCTACCTGTCGCTTCAATAACTGCAGAAATAAAAAATGGACAATCCGTTTATAAAATCATAGCCAAAGCTGAGAAACTCCAGCAAGAGCTAGAAAATAAATATGTCGATAATTTCACCTTCTATCTCGCAAAAAAGGCCACAGAAGAAACAACAACCTTCACTTCCTTTAGCAACCTAGTTAAAGCTATCAACAAGAATCTCTCTGGAACCTATCATTTAGCGGCTAGCTTGAATGCCAACGAAGTGGAGTTGGGACCTGATGACAGATCTTACATCAAGGGCACCTTTACTGGTCAGTTGATTGGTGAAAAAGATGGCAAGCATTATGCTATTTACAACTTGAAAAAACCTCTTTTTGAAAGCTTGAGAGGGGCCACAGTAGAAAAGTTGAGCCTAAAAAATGTCTCTATTTCAGGTAAAGATGATATCGGTTCACTGGCCAATGAAGCTACGGATAACACAAAGATTAAGCAAGTTCATGTCGATGGTGTTCTGGCTGGGGAACGTGGTATCGGTGGTTTGTTGGCTAAGGCAGACCAATCAAGCATCACAGAGAGCAGTTTTAAGGGAAGAATTGTTAATACTTACGAAACGACTGCGGCATACAATATTGGTGGTTTGGTCGGTCATTTGACAGGAGGCAGAGCTTCACTGACTAAGTCAAAAGCGACAGTAGGCATTTCATCCAACACGAATAGTTCAGATCAGACTGTTGGTGGGCTAGCAGGTCTAGTAGACCAAGATGCGCATATACAGGATAGCTATGCTGAAGGTGATATCAACAATGTCAAGCACTTTGGTAGAGTTGCGGGTGTGGCTGGATATTTGTGGGATCGAAAGACGAATGAGGAACAGCATGCAGGAAGATTGACCAATGTACTAAGTGATGTCAATGTAACCAACGGGAATGCTATTACCGGTTACCACTATAATGAAATGAAGGTGGCTAATACATTCAGCAACAAAGCTAATAGAGTCTACAATGTCACCTTGGTCAGGGAAGAAGTCGTCAGCAAGGAATCATTTGTAGAAAGAGGAACAATGCTAGATGCTTCTGAAGTGACTAATAAAAAAGCAGAAATCAATCCTCTCACTCCTCCAACAGTGGAGCCTCTTTCAATAAGTGGTAGTAAAGAAAGTGATTTTTCTAAGGTGAAGCATTATCAAGCTCAGCGCGCCTTGGCTTATAAAAATATTGAAAAATTGCTACCTTTCTACAACAAGGCAACCGTCGTCAAATACGGAAACCTGGTCAATGAGAACAGTCTTTTATATAAAAAAGCACTCTTGTCTGCAGTCATGATGAAGGATGACCAAGTGATCACAGATATTGTTTCCAACAAACAGACTGCAAACAAACTCTTGCTCCATTACCAGGATCATTCCTCTGAAACATTCCAGCTCAAGTACCAGACTGATTTTGCTAAGTTAGCAGAATATAGTCTAGGAGATACGGGGCTTCTCTATACGCCAAACCAATTCTTGTATAATCAAGAAACGATTATCCAGCAAGTCTTACCAGAATTGAAGAAGGTAGATTATCACTCAGATGAGATCAGAAACACACTCGGTATCTCACCCAAAGTGAAGCAAACCGAGCTCTATCTAGAAGAGCAGTTTGCTAAAACGAAGGAGCATCTAGAAGACAGTCTGAGAAAACTTTTGTCAGCGGATGCTGGTCTAGTGGAAAACAATCAAGTAATGACAGGTTACATCGTAGATAAAATTAAGCGCAACAAGGAAGCCTTGCTTCTTGGTATGAGTTACTTAGAGCGTTGGTATAACTTTAGCTATGGTCAGGTTAATATTAAAGACTTGGTCTTGTATCACCTTAATTTCTTTGGCAAAGGAAATGCATCTCCGTTAGATACTTTGATTGAGTTAGGGAAATCAGGATTTAATAATTTGCTTGCTAAGAACAACGTTGATACTTATGGTATCAGTCTTGCCAGTCATCATGGAACGACAGATTTGTTTAGCACGCTAGAAAATTACCGAAAAGTCTTTTTACCAAACACTAGCAACAATGACTGGTTTAAAAAACAGACCAAAGCTTTCATCGTCGAAGAAAAATCCACTATTGCAGAGGTCAAAGCCAAGCAAGAGCAAGCAGGGACTAAGTACTCTATCGGTGTTTATGACCGAATTACTAGTAGTACTTGGAAATACCGCAATATGGTCTTGCCTCTCCTTACTTTGCCAGAAAGATCTGTATTTGTCATCTCAACCTTGTCTAGCCTAGGATTTGGAGCTTACGATCGCTACCGCAACAGCGACTATAAGGCTGGAGATGAACTCAATAAGTTTGTTGAAGATAATGCGCGTGAAACAGCCAAGCGTCAGCGAGATCACTATGATTATTGGTATCGTATTTTAGATAATCAGGGACGTGAAAAACTCTATCGTACGATTCTGCTTTATGATGCCTATAAATTTGGTGATGATCATACTGAAGGAAAGGCTTCAACAATCGCAGACTTTGAGAATTCAAATCCTGCAATGCAACATTTCTTTGGACCAGTTGGTAACAAGGTAGTTCATAATCATCACGGTGCATACGCAACAGGAGATGGTGTCTACTATATGTCTTACCGTATGTTGGATAAGGATGGCGCTATAACGTATACCCATGAAATGACCCATGATTCCGATCAGGATATCTATCTTGGTGGTTATGGTCGAAGAAGTGGTCTTGGTCCTGAGTTCTTTGCTAAAGGTTTATTACAAGCTCCAGATCATCCAAATGATGCGACCATTACCATTAACTCAATCTTGAAACATTCAAAATCAGATAGCTTAGAAGGATCCCGTCTACAAGTCTTAGATCCGACGGAACGATTCAAAGATGCATCCGATCTCCAGAAATACGCTCATAATATGTTTGACCTCATCTATCTGTTGGAATATCTTGAAGGGCAATCAATCGTTAAGAAACTGAATGTATCTCAGAAAATGGAAGCTCTTAGAAAAATTGAGAACAAGTATGTGAAAGATCCAGCAGACGGAAATGACGTTTACGCCACTAACGTAGTCAAAGAATTGACAGAAAATGAGGCTAAAAAATTGACCAGCTTTGATAGTTTGATTGACAATAATATTCTTTCGGCTCGTGAGTATCAAGCTGGCACATATGAGAGAAATGGCTATTTTACGATTAAACTCTTTGCACCAATCTTTTCAGCATTGAGCAGTGAGAAAGGAACTCCTGGAGATCTTATGGGGCGCCGGATAGCTTATGAACTCTTAGCTGCTAAAGGATTTAAAGATGGTATGGTCCCATATATTTCCAACCAATATGAAGAAATTGCTAAACAAAATGGTCAGACAATCAACCTCTACGGTAAAAAGCAAGGATTAGTGACAGATAAGCTTGTTTTAGAAAAGCTATTTGGTGGTCAGTATTCATCTTGGGCAGCCTTCAAAAAAGCTATGTATCAAGAGCGCGTTGCTCAGTTTGAACATTTGACTAAAGTTACTTTTAAAGATCCGACGCAATCATGGATGAGCAATGCCACCAAAACCATTCAAAGAGTAAAAGAATTGCAAGAACTCATGGATCAAGCTGTTTTACAGGATGCTATAGGTCCTCGTTGGAGTGACTATAACCCAGAAACTGACAGTGCAGTTCATAAACTTAAGAGAGCAGTCTTTAAAGCCTACCTAGACCAAACAAATGATTTTAGAACCTCTATTTTTGCAAATAAAAAGTAATGAATTATAGAAGTTCCTAATCAGGATGAGAGGACTTTACTTCCTGGCTGTCAGAACTTGTCGATTTTAACTAGCTTTTTTGTGAAAAATTGTGTAAAATAGAATAGATAAACGAGGGGAAACCTCGGAAAATTTAAAGGAGAATCCATCTAATGGTAAAATTGGTTTTTGCTCGCCACGGTGAGTCTGAATGGAACAAAGCTAACCTTTTCACTGGTTGGGCTGATGTTGATTTGTCTGAAAAAGGTACACAACAAGCGATTGACGCTGGTAAATTGATCAAAGAAGCTGGTATCGAATTTGACCAAGCTTACACTTCAGTATTGAAACGTGCTATCAAAACAACTAACTTGGCTCTTGAAGCTTCTGACCAATTGTGGGTTCCAGTTGAAAAATCATGGCGTTTGAACGAACGTCACTACGGTGGTTTGACTGGTAAAAACAAAGCTGAAGCTGCTGAACAATTTGGTGATGAGCAAGTTCACATCTGGCGTCGTTCATACGATGTATTGCCTCCAAACATGGACCGTGATGATGAGCACTCAGCTCACACAGACCGTCGTTACGCTTCACTTGACGACTCAGTTATTCCAGATGCTGAAAACTTGAAAGTGACTTTGGAACGTGCCCTTCCATTCTGGGAAGACAAAATCGCTCCAGCTCTTAAAGATGGTAAAAACGTATTCGTAGGAGCTCACGGTAACTCAATCCGTGCCCTTGTAAAACACATCAAAGGTTTGTCAGATGACGAAATCATGGACGTGGAAATCCCTAACTTCCCACCATTGGTATTCGAATTCGACGAAAAATTGAACGTAGTTTCTGAATACTACCTTGGAAAATAATGTGTAAAAAGAAAGCCTAGGAATACCTAGGCTTTTCTTTTTATTCTAGTATCCAACTCTTCGAAAAAGCGTTATAATGATATTAAGAAGTAGTTAAAGAAAGTGAGGTTGATGATGGCTTATATTGAGATGAAACACTGTTACAAGCGTTATCAGGTTGGGGATACGGAGATTGTGGCTAATCGCGATGTGAATTTTGAGATTGAAAAGGGTGAATTGGTTATCATTCTAGGTGCATCTGGTGCAGGCAAGTCAACGGTTCTTAATCTTCTTGGGGGAATGGATACCAATGACGAGGGGGAAATCTGGATTGATGGTGCCAATATTGCAGATTATAGTTCCCACCAGAGGACCAATTATCGTAGAAATGATGTCGGTTTTGTTTTTCAGTTTTATAATCTAGTTTCCAATCTGACAGCTAAGGAAAATGTGGAGTTGGCATCAGAAATTGTGACAGATGCCTTGAATCCTGAACAGGTCTTGACAGATGTAGGTCTGGCTCATCGTCTCAATAACTTTCCAGCCCAGCTTTCTGGAGGGGAGCAACAGCGAGTCTCCATTGCACGCGCAGTAGCCAAAAATCCTAAAATTCTCCTTTGTGACGAACCGACAGGCGCCTTGGATTATCAGACGGGCAAGCAGGTTTTGAAAATTCTCCAAGACATGTCTCGTCAAAAGGGAGCGACGGTAATCATCGTGACTCACAATAGCTCGCTAGCTCCTATCGCAGATCGGGTGATTCACATGCGTGATGCCACTGTTATGAGAGTAACAATCAATGAGCATCCACAGGCTATCGATACATTGGAGTATTAGCATGAAAAAAACATACCGAAAAGACTTGCTCCAGTCGGTGACTGCTTCCAAGGGACGCTTTTTATCTATCTTGACCTTGATGATGCTGGGGTCTTTAGCTCTAGTAGGTCTCAAAGTGACTAGCCCCAATATGGAACGTACGGCTGAGGATTATCTTCGTAAAGCAAATACCTTGGATCTGGCCGTGATAGCTGATTATGGCTTGGATAAAAAGGATCAAGACGAACTAAAGACCCTTCAAGGAGCAAGTGTTGAGTTTGGCTATATGGCAGACCTAACCGTTGAAAATAGTGAAGAAGCGGTTCGACTTTATTCTAAGCCAGAGGGAATTTCAACTTTTCAAGTGACAGAAGGGCGACTGCCAGAAGCTGATGAGGAAATTGCCTTGGCAGATTTCTGGAAAGACCGCTATCAGATTGGGCAGACTATCACCTTTAGCAAGAAAGAAGAAGGGAAGACCGTCATAAAATCCCAATCTTTCACCATTACTGGATTTGTCCATTCGAGTGAGATACTTTCTCAAGAAGACTTGGGAGGGGCTAGTAGTGGAAATGGAAGCTTGGCTGGCTATGGAGTGATTTTACCCAGTCAGTTTGACTCAGATGTTTATAGCATTGCGCGTGTGCGCTATGATGATTTAAAAAATTTGGATGCTTTTTCATCAGACTATAGAAGCAAACGAGATCAACACCAGGAAGACTTACAAAACTTGCTTTCCGATAATGGTCAAAAAAGATTGGCAAGTATCAAAGCAAATGGGCAAAAGAGCTTGGAAGATGGAAAAGAGCAACTCCAAACAGCTGAAGGTAACCTTCAAAAAGGCAAGAGTCAGTTAGAACAGGCTGAAGGTCGATTGAAAACTCAAGAAGAACAAGTGACCGCTTTGCCTGAGCCTCAAAAGAGTCAAGCCAAGGAGCAATTGACAAAAGCTAAGGAAGAATTGGCTACAGAAAAAGAAAAAATGGCTCAGACAGAGAGTAATCTAGCCAAGGAAAAAGAGAAGCTTGAACAACACCAGAAAGAGCTTGATGAACTGGCAGAGCCTACTTACCATGTATACAACCGCCAAACCATGCCAGGCGGTCAAGGCTATCTCATGTACAGTAACGCTTCAGCAAGTATTCGTTCTGTCGGTAATATCTTTCCCGTGGTGCTTTTTATGGTTGCTGCAATGGTAACCTTTACAACTATGACTCGCTTTGTGGATGAAGAGCGCACCAATGCTGGTATTTTCAAGGCTCTAGGTTATAAGAATAAAGATATTGTTGCCAAGTTTGTTCTCTATGGTTTTCTTGCAGGAACTGTAGGAACCGTTTTAGGAACGCTTTTAGGACATTATCTCCTTGCAGGCGTGATTTCGGATGTTATAACAGCTGGAATGGTCGTTGGGAAAAGTCAGGAGTATTTCTACTGGTCTTATAGCCTTCTTGCTCTGGCCTTAAGTTGGGTATCCAGTGTCTTGCCAGCTTATCTAGTAGCACGGAGGGAATTGCACGATGAAGCAGCCCAACTTTTGCTGCCCAAACCTCCCGTTAAAGGATCAAAGATTTTGCTGGAACGCCTGAGCTTTATTTGGAGTCGTTTGAGCTTCACTCATAAGGTTACGGCGCGAAATATTTTCCGCTATAAGCAACGGATGTTGATGACCATTTTTGGAGTTGCGGGTTCGGTTGCTCTCCTATTTGCAGGTCTTGGCATTCAGTCTTCTGTGGGAGGAGTTGTCGAGCGTCAATTTGAACAAATCCAGCAATACCAGATGATTGTAGCGGAAAAGAGCAGTGTAGCGGAGAAAGAAAAAGCGGACCTAGAAAGTGCCTTGCAAGCTGATTCTATCCATGCTTACCAAAAAATCTACTCTAAATCCATTGAAAAAGATTTCAAAGGAAAAGCAGGACTTCAGACTATCACCATAATGGTTACAAGCAGAGAAAATTTCAAACCCTTTATCGCATTAGAGGAAAATAGTCAAGAGGTGGAGATTACTGATGGAGCCGTCGTGAGTCAAAAACTAGCTCAACTAGCAGGTGTTACGGTTGGAGATAAGCTGGAGCTTGATGGAAAAGAAATCAGGGTCGCGGCGATTTCTGAAAATTATGTTGGACACTTTGTTTATCTCAACCGAGCGACCTACGAACAGGTCTACGGTACCAGTCCCCAAGACAACACCTACCTAGTAAAATTAAAAGAGCCAACACCATCCAATACGGAGAAAGAAGCTGCGGCCTTTATGAAAAAAACTGCTGTTTCTGGGGTGGTCCAAAATGCAACGGCTATCCATCTCTTTGAATCTGTAGCCAATTCTCTCAATAAAACCATGGCAATCCTTATCCTTGTTTCCGTCTTGCTAGCCATTGTCATTCTTTACAATCTCACCAATATCAATGTGGCAGAACGTATCCGTGAACTTTCGACCATCAAGGTTCTCGGTTTCCATAATAAAGAAGTGACCCTCTATATCTACCGCGAGACCATGGTGCTGTCCTTTGTTGGTATTGTTCTCGGTTTGGTAGCTGGCTACTATTTACATCAATTTTTGATTCAAATGATCTCACCTGCCACCATACTTTTTTATCCACGAGTCAGCTGGGAAGTCTATGCTCTTCCAATCATCGCAGTGACTGTAATCTTAGCCTTACTGGGTCTCTTTGTCAATCACCACTTGAGAAAGGTGGATATGCTTGAAGCCCTGAAATCAGTAGAGTAGATCAAGTTTTTAAAAAGTAAATCAGTTGACAAAGTCTCTGCTTCTTGGTAGAATAAGAACTGTCGTAAAGACAAATAACTTCTTCTTGGTTGCAGGCATGCCAACCTGTCACTCGGATGAAGCCAAATAAAAAGGAGAAACATCATGGCAATCTCAAAAGAGAAAAAAAATGAAATCATCGCACAATATGCACGTCACGAAGGTGATACAGGTTCAGTAGAGGTTCAAGTTGCTGTCCTTACTTGGGAAATCAACCACCTTAACGAACACATCAAACAACACAAAAAAGACCACGCTACTTACCGTGGATTGATGAAAAAAATCGGTCGCCGTCGTAACTTGCTTGCATACTTGCGTAAAAACGACGTTAACCGTTACCGTGAGTTGATCAACTCTCTTGGACTTCGTCGCTAATCTGCTTTATTTTCCACTTACATTGCGTTGTCACCTTACCTCGATATACTCAAGTATAATCTTCGGTTACGGTTCCTAGCACTGTAAGGTAAAATAAACCAGATCTTCTCCCTTAGGGGAGATTTTTTCGTTTCACTAAAAATTTTGTACAATCTTCGCCTAGTCTATAAACGTTTTATCCAGCAAGACTGGAGCTCTCTGATTTTCAGAGGGCTTTTTGTTTTTATCTGCTTGCTTAGACCGTGTTCAATTAACAAGATACAAAGGCCGTCAAAAGCACAAAGCAAAAATAGGAAAATTGACGAAGAAACTTCAGTTTCTAGGAGATTTTATCTTTTTTGCCAAGTGCTTAGGCTGTGTTCAATTGAGCATATCTTGATAATGAAGCTACTCTAAATTGGGTAGCTTTTTTGTATGGATTTTAGCCCGAGCTCAAATCAGCTCTCTGATCTCAGGGGGCTTTTTTATTGAGGTTTTATCGGTCACAATTTTGGAGACTACAAAAACTTGAAGCTAAAGCTCCCAGCATTGTACGATGTTTTATCGGTCATAATTTTGGAGACCACAAAAACTCCTGCCAATGTGACTTATTATACCTTTGAGTTTTATCAGTCATAATTTTGGAGACCACAAAAACCAGCGATTACGCGAACTTTGTCGCCTTTTTGTTTTATCGGTCATAATTTTAGAGACTACAAAAACAGCGTCTGCTTTTGGCGAAATTGCAAAGCAGTTTTATCGGTCACAATTTTGGAGACTACAAAAACCTCAAATGGTATCAGCTAATTACACCATAAAGGTGCGCAGCTACTCGGCTTGAAAAGCCGAGTAGCTGTCTGCAAGCTCCCTCGGAGAGCCCACACTTTACGAAGTAAAGTATAGTATGTTATACTTTACATGGAAGTAGTCACTGAATTTCAGTTAGAAATTACTTTGTAACTACATTTTGAGGAGGAGTAAAATGCTTTCCTACGTTCGACATTACCCACTAGCGATAGCTAAATTAATGTGTCTGTGTTCTCCTAAAATCTGCTGATTTATTACTGACTAATACAGGAGGTTTTTATGGGACAGACAATCATATCTGCTATTGGTGTTTATATTTCCACCAGTATCGATTATTTAATTATTTTAATTATTTTATTTGCACAGCTATCACAGAATAAACAAAAATGGCATATTTATGCGGGGCAATATCTAGGCACAGGCTTACTTGTAGGGGCGAGTTTAGTTGCTGCTTATGTCGTTAATTTCGTGCCTGAAGAATGGATGGTTGGATTGCTTGGTTTAATTCCTATCTATTTAGGGATTCGCTTTGCAATTGTTGGAGAAGGTGAGGAAGAAGAGGAAGAAGAGGAAGAAATTATTGAAAGGTTAGAACAAAGCAAGGCAAATCAACTGTTTTGGACAGTTACATTGCTGACAATTGCGTCTGGCGGAGATAATTTAGGTATCTATATACCTTATTTCGCTTTGTTAGATTGGTCACAGACCCTCGTGGCGTTGCTTGTGTTTGTAATCGGCATAATTATCTTATGCGAGATTAGTCGGGTGTTATCCTCTATTCCGTTAATATTCGATACAATTGAAAAATACGAGCGAATCATTGTGCCCTTAGTATTCATTCTACTTGGACTATACATCATGTATGAAAATGGCACGATAGAGACTTTTCTGACCGTGTAGATTTTTTTGTTTCACTAGGATTTTAGTCCGAGCTCAAATCAGCTCTCTGATTTCAGAGGGCTTTTTACATTGTCATCTTACCTTGCTATGCTCAAGCATTATCTTTGCTTATGCTTCCTGGCACTGTATGGAAAAATCAACCATAATTTTTCTGATTTTAATTGTATTTTTTCCATAGCTTGTTACACAGTTGAAAATATGGTATACTTTTCATGAGAATTTTCTAAATTTTTAAGATTCTATCAAAGGAGGTTTGCATGCTTTCCAAATTTTCTGGAAGCCGACAAGACCAGCAATTTGTGTTACTTTTAGGTATTTTGCTAGGTATTCTAGGGATTTCTCTCTTTCTAGCAGTTTCAATGGGATCCGTTGCGATTGATCTAGGAGATACCTATCGGATTATTTTGAGCAGGTTGGGATTTCCTCTTGAGATAGGAGAGGTTTCCAAGTCCACTCTTGCCATTGTATGGAACATGAGATTCCCTCGAGTATTGTTAGGTCTGATAGTAGGAGCAGGCCTTTCTATGTGTGGTAGTGTGATGCAGTCTACAGTGAACAATCCCATAGCAGAGCCTTATGTCTTAGGAATATCTGCGGGTGCAACTCTAGGTGCAACCTTGAGCATCATTCTTGGTTTGAAAGTGATGATTAGCCTTGGAGCTTTTTTAGGAGCTATTTTGGCAACAGTCGCTGTCCTCATCATTGCCTCTATGCAAGGAAGGATGACGACTTCCAGTTTGATCTTATCAGGAACGGTGGTCAACGCTCTCTTTCTGGCTTTTTCCAACTTTATTATCTCAGTTGGCGCTAATGCGGATAGTGTGATGACCATTAAGTTTTGGACCATGGGCTCGCTCGCTGGGACTTCCTGGGCAGACTTGGTCCTGCCAACTATAGTAGTAGGAATAGCCTTTCTATTTTTCTCTACTCAGTATCGTGTTTTCAATGCGATGATGATGGGAGATGAGGCTGCTTTAACTTTGGGGATTCCCTTACGCTTTTATTGGTATCTTTATGTGACCATGGTGGCTGTGCTAACAGCAGTATTAGTGGCAACCTGTGGGATTATTGGATTTGTCGGTCTGATTACTCCACATTTAGCTCGAGGGTTAGTAGGAACGAATTACAAGAGGCTTTTTCCTGTTGCAACCTTGCTAGGTGCCCTCTTTGTCATCTGGGCAGATGTACTCTCTCGTATCATCATTCCAAACGCAGAGCTTCCTATTGGTATTTTCACAGCCTTAGTAGGTGCTCCCTTCTTTATCTACATTGTTGGAGGTAGGCGAAAGGAGGTGAGTGGCTGACATGGACTTGATTTGTCAGGATATCCATTTTGGACTAGGAGAGAAAAAAATCCTCAAGGGAGTTTCTCTTAAAGTTGAGGGGCATCAATTTCACACGATACTAGGACCAAATGGAAGTGGAAAAACCAGTCTACTTAAACTCCTCTATCGTCAGGAAAAGGCGGATAAAGGCTTGATAAGCCTAGATGGAAAGCCTCTGGAACAATGGACGCTCAAAGAAACAGCCAAGCAAATGGCAGTTGTGACCCAGTTTAACCAGCTGCAGTTTGATTGTACAGTTGAGGAAATCGTCTTGCTGGGAAGAACTCCCCACCTCTCTTTTTTACAGAAGGAAAGGGAAAGAGATTTTACACTCGTTCAAGATGCCCTCGTTAAGGTGGATATGCTGGAGAAGAAAACTCGTCTCTATTCGTCTCTGTCAGGGGGGGAGAAACAACGAGTCTTATTAGCCCGCGCCTTGGCGCAAGAACCGACTCTCTTGCTCCTGGACGAACCAACCAATCACCTGGATATCAGGTATCAGCTAGACTTGTTGGCCATTGTGAAAAATCTCAAGGTCAATGTTCTAGCTGTCCTGCATGATATTCAACTTGCTTGTCGCTATTCGGATTATCTCTATCTGATGAAAGAGGGAGAAATCCTTTACCAAGGGACTCCAAAGGAGACCATCACCCCTGAGTCATTGCAAACTGTATACGGAGTTCAAAGTCAGGTGACTTGGACCGAGGATCAGCAAGCCATGATTCACTATTTATAAGAATGAAAAGGAAAACAAGATGAAAAAAACACTAAGCATTTTACTCGTAACAGTAGCTACCCTAACCATGGCAGCTTGTGGCAATACTACTACAGAAAAAGCTACCACACAGTCTAGCACAGAAACAAGTCAAAAGGCTAACGCAGAGACGACTTATCCGTTAACGGTTAAGACCTATGATGCTAAAGGGAATGAAGTTGAACAAGTTTTTGACAAGGCACCTGAAAAAGTGATCACCAACAATCTTTCAACCACTGAAATCTTATTGGAACTAGGTTTGAAAGATAAAATTGCTGGCATGCTCAACCCTGACAATGCTGTGACGGACAAATACAAGGACGCGATTGCGACGATTCCTCAAATTGGGGATAAAAAAACAGTCTCACAAGAGACAGTCCTTTCTTATGAGCCAGACGCTGTGATGGGTCGAAACATGATGTTTTCTGAAAAATCCTTGGGAACAGTTAGCGCTTGGAATGAAAACAAAATCCCAGTTTATACGCAAAAAGCTTCTCTCTCAACGATTCAGCAAGATTTGGGGAATATCGTAGAAGATGTCAAAAATCTTGGAATGATTTTTAATGTTCAGGACAAGGCTAATGAATACGCAGCCCAATTACAAACTAAAATTGACGCTGTTAAGAAAGCAAATCCAGCAAGCCAAGGTGAAAAGAAAAAGGCTTTGATTATGGTTGCGTATAATGATGAAACCTTCGGTGCCTACAAGTCTGCTTTGCAAGAAAGTTTGCTGAACCAACTTGGTTATACAAACGTTGCTACGGGGACATCAGGCTTGACCTTGGAAAATCTCGTGTCAATGGATCCTGAATTGATTATCTATGTAACCAGCGATCGTAATAAAAAATTGGATGAAAAAGCAGTAGAGTTGATGAAGGCAAATGCTGTTTTGGAAAGCGTTCCTGCTATTAAGAATCAAAAAATCATGACCATCTCTTACGATGAGTTGATGGACTATGGTCCAGCAGTGATTGATTCCCTTGAGAAAATCAATGACTTTATCAATAAATAATGAGTTTGATTGGGAAGGGATTCAAGTCAAAATCAGCCTTCCTTCTAACTACGACCCCAATCAAACCTATCCGGCTATTTTATTGAATGATGGGAACTTGGATTTCCTATCGTCCCTTTCCGAATCTGTGATTTTAGTGGGCTTGACCTCTAAAAATCGCCTAGATGACTACACTCCCTGGAAGGCAGCTGCTCTGAGAGATGGAGCTCCAGATTTTGGTGGTCAGGTCAACGCATATCATGATCATTTATTTGGAGGTCTTTTAGATAAGTTGCAGTTGCTTTATCGACTGGATGAAGCACGCCTTGCCTACGGAGGTTATTCACTAGGTGGTTTGGCGGCAGTCTACAGTCTTTTCAGCTTTAACAAGGTTTCCTGTGTCTTTTCGATCTGCGGTTCCTTTTGGTATCCTGATTTTGTGACTTACTGCAAGGAAGAGACAGTGAAAAATCTAGACTGTTTGCTGTATTTACAGAACGGTCAAACAGAAGGAGTCAATCATAGCAATCGCTTGGCTCAAGCACCAGTCTATGCTGAGAAAATCCATACCAGTCTTCAGAAATGCTATCCGAACGGTCAGTTTGTCTTTGATCCTTATGGACACCATGAACAAGTAGCTGAACGATTTCTAGCTTTTTCCAGCTGGTTGGCCCAAAAATGGAAAATCTAATAAAAGATTTATCCCTTGGCTTTTGCCAAGGGATTGTTGTATTTATTTAACCAAGGTTTTCTCTCTTTTTATCTGGATTCCATACGAAGCTTGCGATAAAGCTAAAGATGATGGTTAGGATAGCGAGGATAATGGCAAGGATGAGGGCAGGGATGCGGATAAGCCACCAGAGTGGGTTTGGTTTTTTATTATTGTGCCATTGTTTCGTTTCTTGGTCCAGACGTTGAAATTCTGCTTGGATACGATTGGCGACTGTTTCAATGCCTTCATCATTCATTTTCTTGATATCTGAGATATCGATTGGATTTCCAAAGTTCATATCGACACGCTCGCGGCTAACCAAGCCTTTCAAGGTCATAGGACCTGTGTAGGTAACCGGCATGATACGGACCTTGGCCATTTTGGCAATCAGAGCTACGCCACCCTTGACATCGTTTGAGTGACGGCTCCCACTTGGAAACATGATGAGAGAGCGATCACTTTTTTTAAGAACATTGATAGGATATTTGATGGCAGAAGCACTAGGATTTTCACGGTCGATAGGAAAGGCACCACACATACGAATCCACCAGCCAAAGATACGGTTGGTAAAGAGCTCTTTTTTGGCCATAAAGATAAATTGTTTTGGCTTGGTCGCAAAGGCCATGTAAACTGGATCCCACCAGGTACGGTGAGGCGCAACTAAAATATAATTTTCATCTTGATTAGGAATTTTATCAGTATTATGATAATGGGCATTGCCATTGATGGACCATAGGAGCAAGACAACCAATCCACGTAAATAAGTATAAAACATGCGATCTCCTTCGATTCTTTTCTTGTTATTATTATACCTTATCAAAGGAGGGCTGGCAAACTTTTCCCTTGACCAGGTCCATATTTGGGATGAGATTAGAATTCTTTTAGAAAAAATGATATGATAGAATTTATGGATAAAAATAAGATTATGGGATTAACCCAAAGAGAAGTCAAGGAAAGACAGGCTAAGGGCTTGGTCAATGATTTTACTGCATCGGCCAGTACTAGCACTTGGCAAATCGTTAAACGAAATGTCTTTACCCTTTTTAACGCTTTGAACTTTGCCATTGCTTTGGCCCTTGCCTTTGTGCAGGCTTGGAGCAATTTGGTCTTTTTTGCTGTTATCTGCTTTAACGCTTTTTCTGGGATTGTGACCGAGCTGCGGGCTAAACACATGGTGGACAAGCTCAATCTCATGACCAAGGAAAAGGTCAAGACTATTCGTGATGGCCAAGAAGTGGCTCTGAATCCTGAAGAATTGGTGTTAGGAGATGTTATTCGTTTGTCTGCAGGAGAGCAGATTCCTAGTGATGCCTTGGTTTTGGAAGGCTTTGCGGAAGTCAATGAAGCCATGTTGACGGGGGAAAGTGATTTGGTGCAAAAGGAAGTGGATGCCTTGCTTTTGTCAGGAAGTTTCCTAGCTAGTGGGTCAGTTTTAGCTCAAGTTCACCATGTCGGTGCAGACAACTATGCTGCCAAACTCATGCTGGAAGCCAAGACCGTTAAACCAATCAACTCTCGTATCATGAAATCGCTGGACAAGCTAGCTGGTTTTACTGGGAAGATTATCATTCCTTTTGGTCTGGCTCTTTTGCTAGAAGCCTTGCTGTTAAAAGGCCTGCCTCTCAAGTCATCCGTTGTAAATTCGTCGACAGCCCTACTGGGAATGTTGCCCAAGGGAATTGCCCTTTTGACCATTACTTCGCTTTTGACTGCGGTGATTAAGTTGGGCTTGAAAAAGGTCTTGGTGCAGGAGATGTACTCTGTTGAGACCTTGGCGCGCGTGGATATGCTCTGTTTGGATAAGACGGGCACCATCACCCAAGGAAAGATGCAGGTGGAGGCTGTACTTCCACTGACGGAAACTTATGGTGAAGAGACCATTGCCAGTATCCTGACCAGCTACATAGCCCATAGTGAGGATAAAAATCCAACTGCCCAAGCCATTCGCCAGCGTTTCCAAGGTCAGGTAGCCTACCCTATGATTTCCAATCTTCCCTTCTCAAGCGACCGCAAGTGGGGAGCCATGGAGTTAGAAGATTTGGGAACAGTTTTCTTAGGTGCGCCTGAGATGTTGCTGGACTCTGAAGTCCCAGAAGCCAGAGAGGCCTTGGAGAGAGGGTCACGTGTCTTGGTCTTGGCAGTCAGTCAGGAAAAACTAGACCATCACAAACCACATAAACCATCTGATATTCAGGCTCTGGCCTTGCTGGAGATTTTGGACCCTATTCGAGAAGGAGCAGCTGAAACTCTGGACTATCTCCGTTCTCAAGAAGTGGGACTCAAAATTATCTCTGGTGACAATCCGGTTACAGTTTCCAGTATTGCCCAGAAAGCTGGTTTTGCCGACTATCACAGCTATGTAGACTGTTCAAAAATCACGGATGAGGAATTGATTTCCCTGGCTGAAGAGACAGCTATTTTCGGACGTGTTTCCCCTCATCAAAAGAAACTCATCATCCAAACGCTGAAAAAAGCAGAGCATACAACGGCTATGACAGGGGACGGAGTCAATGATATCCTAGCCCTTCGTGAGGCGGATTGTTCTATCGTGATGGCTGAGGGAGATCCTGCGACTCGTCAGATTGCCAATCTGGTTCTCTTGAACTCTGACTTTAATGATGTTCCTGAGATTCTCTTCGAAGGCCGTCGGGTGGTCAATAACATCGCCCACATCGCACCGATTTTCTTGATTAAGACGATTTATTCCTTCTTGCTCGCAGTTATCTGTATCGCCAGTGCCCTTCTAGGAAGGTCAGAGTGGATTTTGATTTTCCCATTCATTCCGATCCAGATTACCATGATTGACCAGTTCGTGGAAGGTTTCCCACCATTCGTTCTAACTTTTGAGCGAAATATCAAACCTGTCGAGCCAAACTTCCTCAGAAGATCCATGCTTCGTGCTCTACCAAGTGCTCTCATGGTCGTCTTCAGCGTTCTTTTTGTGAAAATATTTGGAAGTAGCCAAGGTTGGTCTGAGTTAGAAATCTCAACTCTACTCTATTATCTCTTGGGATCAATTGGTTTCTTATCCGTATTTAGAGCCTGCATGCCATTTACCCTATGGCGTGTCCTCTTGATTGTTTGGTCAGTAGGAGGCTTCCTAGCCACAGCTCTCTTCCCAAGAATTCAAAAACTGCTTGAAATTTCAATCTTAACAGGACAAACATTACCTGTTTATGGTATCATGATGCTGTTCTTTACCGTGATTTTCATTTTGACCAGTCGCTACCAAGCTAGAAAATA
The DNA here is from genome assembly GCF_946190155.1 of Streptococcus mitis. Classification (GTDB taxonomy): domain Bacteria; phylum Bacillota; class Bacilli; order Lactobacillales; family Streptococcaceae; genus Streptococcus; species Streptococcus mitis_CL. Next base: position 33,127 of record NZ_CAMHZL010000005.1, on the reverse strand, counting down.
AAGAAAGGCTGCAATCTGTGGATTGCGGTCTTTTTAGGTACAAGATTGCCAGTTGAAATGTGGTATAATAAGAGGTAATAGAGTTTTGGAAAGAGAGAGAGAATGATTTCAAAGAGATTAGAATTGGTGGCTTCCTTTGTTCCCCAAGGGGCTATTTTACTAGATGTGGGGAGTGACCATGCTTATCTGCCTATCGAGTTGGTCGAAAGAGGCCAAATCAAAAGCGCCATTGCAGGTGAGGTGGTGGAAGGTCCCTACCAATCTGCAGTCAAAAATGTTGATGCGCACGGTCTAAAGGAGAAAATCCAGGTTCGTTTAGCCAATGGCTTGGCAGCCTTTGAAGAGGCAGACCAAGTGTCGGTCATTACCATTGCTGGTATGGGGGGGCGTTTGATTGCTAGGATTTTAGAAGAAGGCTTGGACAAGTTAGCTAATGTAGAGCGTTTGATCCTCCAGCCTAATAATCGTGAAGACGACTTGCGTATCTGGTTGCAAGACAACGGATTTCAGATTATAGCCGAAAGCATCCTAGAAGAGGCTGGCAAGTTTTACGAGATTTTGGTGGTGGAAGCTGGACAAATGAAGCTATCAGCTAGTGATGTTCGATTTGGACCCTTCTTGTCCAAAGAAGTCAGCCCAGTCTTTGTCCAAAAATGGCAAAAAGAAGCTGAGAAGCTAGAGTTTGCCCTCGGACAAATCCCAGAAAAAAATCTGGAAGAACGTCAAGTTCTAGTAGATAAAATTCAAGCCATCAAGGAGGTGCTCCATGCTAGCAAGTGAAGTAATTAACGCATATGAAGCCTTTTGCCCTCAGGAATTTTCAATGGAGGGAGACAGTCGTGGTCTGCAAATTGGCACTTTAGACAAGGATATCCAAAGGGTCATGGTGGCTCTGGATATCCGTGAAGAAACGGTGGCTGAAGCCATTGAAAAGGGTGTGGACTTGATTATCGTCAAGCACGCGCCGATTTTCCGTCCCATCAAGGACTTGGTAGCCAATCGTCCACAAAATCAGATTTACATTGATCTCATCAAGTATGACATCGCAGTTTATGTCAGCCATACCAATATTGACATCGTTGAAAATGGCCTCAATGACTGGTTCTGTCAGATGCTAGGTATCAAGGAAACGACTTATCTGCAGGAGACAGGTCCAGAACGTGGAATTGGTCGTATTGGAAATGTTCAGCCTCAGAATTTTGGGGATTTCGCCCAACATGTCAAGCAAGTCTTTGGTCTAGATAGCCTTCGATTGGTGCATTATCAAGAGAGTGATTTGCAGAAGCCTCTTTCAAGAGTGGCCATCTGTGGTGGAAGCGGGCAGTCTTTCTATAAGGATGCTTTAGCTAAAGGAGCGGATGTCTATATCACTGGTGATATTTACTACCACACTGCCCAGGATATGTTGTCTGATGGGTTACTGGCATTGGACCCAGGTCACTATATTGAAGTGCTTTTTGTGGAAAAAATTTCTGCACTCCTTACTCAATGGGAGGCTGAAAAAGGCTGGACTATCGATATTGTACCTAGTCAAGCATCGACCAATCCTTTCCACCATATCTAGTTAGAAAGTGAAAACAATGAAAAAAGTTGCCATTATCGGAGCAGGGATTGTAGGTGCAACAGCTGCCTACTACCTCTCTAAAGAAAGTGACCTAGAGGTGACCGTTTTTGACCATGGACAAGGTCAAGCTACCAAGGCCGCAGCAGGAATTATCAGCCCTTGGTTTTCCAAACGCCGCAATAAGGACTGGTACAAAATGGCGCGCTTGGGGGCTGACTTTTATGTGGATTTATTAGCTGATTTAGAGAAGTCAGGACAAGAAATCGACTTTTACCAGCGTTCGGGAGTCTTTCTCCTGAAAAAGGATGAAACTAAGTTGGAAGAACTCTATCAACTAGCCCTCCAGCGTAGAGAAGAATCTCCTTTGATAGGGCAATTAGCCATTCTGGACCAAGAATCAGCTAACGAATTATTCCCTGGTTTGCAGGGATTTGATCACTTACTCTATGCTTCTGGTGGAGCGAGAGTAGATGGGCAGCTTTTGGTCACTCGTTTGCTAGAAACCAGTCAGGTCAAGCTGGTCAAAGAAAAAGTAACTCTGACACCTTTAGCATCAGGTTACCAGATTGACGAAGAAGTGTTTGATCAGGTTATTTTGGCGACGGGAGCTTGGTTGGGACACCTGTTAGAACCTTTAGGTTATGAAGTAGATGTTCGTCTCCAAAAGGGGCAACTCCGAGATTATCAACTTGCCCAAGACATGGAAGCTTACCCTGTTGTTATGCCAGAAGGTGAGTGGGATTTGATTCCTTTTGCAGGTGGGAAATTATCCCTAGGCGCTACTCATGAAAATGACATGGGATTTGATTTGACGGTAGATGAAACCTTGCTCAAACAAATGGAGGAGGCAGCCTTGCCCCACTATCCTGTTTTATCGGAAGCGACTTCCAGAAGTGAACGAGTGGGAATCCGTGCCTATACCAGCGATTTCTCTCCTTTCTTTGGGCAGGTTCCAGAATTGTCAGGTGTCTATGCTGCTAGTGGACTAGGTTCTTCAGGCCTCACAACTGGTCCTATCATTGGTTACCACCTAGCTCAACTGATCCAAGACAAGGAGTTGACCTTGGACCCTCTAAACTACCCAATTGAAAACTATGTCAAACGGGTAAAAAGCGAATAAGAATTTTACTGAAATTTTAGCCTCCCCTCTAGGATGGCAAATGACATTCCCTATCAAAAATGGTAAAATAAGAAAAAATAATCCGAGAATCGAGGAAAAAAGATGCAAGAAAAGATTTTGGTAACGGGTGGAGCAGGTTTTATCGGAACCCACACTGTTATTGAGTTAATCCAAGCAGGTCATCAGGTTGTTGTGGTGGATAACCTTGTCAACAGCAATCGCAAAAGTTTAGAAGTTGTTGAAAGAATCACAGGAGTTGAAGTGCCTTTCTATGAGGCAGATATCCGTGATACCGATACTCTAAGAGATATTTTCAAGCAAGAAGAACCAACAGGGGTCATTCACTTTGCTGGCTTGAAGGCTGTAGGTGAATCTACCCGTATTCCTCTTGCCTACTATGACAACAATATCGCTGGAACTGTTAGCCTTTTGAAAGTTATGGAAGAAAACAACTGTAAAAACATCATCTTCAGTTCTTCTGCGACAGTTTACGGAGATCCTCATACAGTGCCAATCTTGGAAGATTTCCCACTTTCAGTGACCAATCCCTATGGCCGCACTAAGCTTATGCTCGAGGAAATTTTGACGGATATTTACAAGGCAGACTCAGAATGGAATGTGGTCTTGCTTCGTTATTTCAACCCAATCGGAGCCCATGAGAGTGGTGATTTGGGAGAAAATCCAAACGGTATTCCAAACAACCTCTTGCCATATGTGACTCAAGTAGCAGTTGGAAAACTAGAACAAGTGCAAGTGTTTGGAGACGATTACGATACGGAAGACGGAACTGGTGTTCGCGACTATATCCACGTTGTCGATTTGGCTAAAGGTCACGTTGCAGCTCTACAAAAAATCCAAAAAGGTTCAGGCCTAAACATTTATAACCTTGGAACAGGTAAAGGCTATTCTGTTCTAGAAATTATCCAAAACATGGAAAAAGCAGTGGGACGTCCAATTCCTTACCGCATTGTAGACCGTCGCCCAGGGGATATCGCAGCCTGCTATTCAGATCCTGCAAAAGCCAAAGCAGAACTGGGCTGGGAAGCAGAACTCGGCATCACCCAAATGTGTGAAGACGCATGGCGTTGGCAAAGTAAGCATCCAAATGGATTTGAAGACTAAGATGGTGATGTCAATCATTGTCCCCTGTTTAAACGAAGAGGAAGTACTTCCTCTTTTTTATCAGGCTTTGGAAGCTTTACTTCCAGATTTGGAAACAGAAATCGAGTATGTCTTTGTCGACGATGGATCAAGTGATGGGACCTTGGAACTCTTAAAGACCTATCGGGAGCAAAATCCGGCAGTTCATTATATTTCTTTCTCGCGAAATTTTGGCAAAGAAGCAGCCCTCTATGCAGGCTTGCAATATGCGACAGGAGACCTAGTGGTGGTGATGGATGCAGATCTCCAGGATCCTCCTAGTATGTTGCTAGAGATGAAAACCTTACTAGACCAAAATGCAGATTTAGACTGTGTGGGAACACGGAGAACTAGTCGGGAGGGAGAACCCTTCTTTCGCAGTTTTTGTGCTAATCTCTTTTATCGCCTTATGCAAAAAATTAGTCCAGTAGCCTTGCCGTCAGGTGTCCGTGATTTTCGCATGATGAGAAGATCTGTAGTCGATGCTATTTTAAGCTTGACTGAGTCCAATCGTTTTTCTAAGGGGCTCTTTGCCTGGGTCGGCTTTAAAACTCACTATCTGGACTATCCAAATGTCGAAAGGCAGGCTGGCAAGACTAGTTGGAGTTTTAGGCAACTCTTTTTCTACTCTATTGAAGGGATTGTTAACTTTTCAGATTTTCCCTTGATTATAGCCTTTGTGGCAGGTCTCCTATCTTGTTTTATTTCTCTACTAATGACCTTTTTTGTTGTGGTTCGGACCCTCATTTTGGGCAATCCGACGTCAGGTTGGACCTCTCTGATGGCTGTTATTCTCTTTCTTGGAGGCATTCAACTCTTGACCATTGGGATTCTCGGCAAGTACATCAGTAAGATTTATCTAGAGACTAAAAAAAGACCACTTTATCTTATCAAAGAAAAAAGTGACCTTCCTGATTTTACAGAAAAAAATAAAGAGAAAAGACTATAATTTTGCATGGAAATATGCTAAACTAGAAGGAGTGGAACGTTCTTGTCGATATTAGAGTTAATCTTTAATCAAGGCACGTGTCGGACAGTTTTTCACGGCTTCTATTACGTCCTGACTAGGAGAAATTTCTTTTTCTAGTTGGTCAGGGTCATCGTAAAAACGCACGATTCCATTATCGTGGTAGTCAAATAAGTCAGAATAAGTTTGGCAAAGCCCACAGGCAATACAACGTTCAGGTATAAGTGTGATTTTCATATTTATATTGTAATAAGAAAAGTAAAAAAAAACAAGGAGTAAGGTATGGCAAAGGAACCGTGGCAAGAAGATATTTATGAGAATCAGGAAGAACAGACGAGAACGGAACGACGTCAACGTAATCAAAAAGGTACAGGCGTTGTTGCAAATCGTGTTTTGACGATTCTAGCTAGTCTCTTTTTCGTGATTGTTGTAGCAATGATAATAGTATTGATTTACCTTTCAAGCGGAGGGAGTAATCGCACAGCAGCCTTGAAAGATTTTTATGATTCATCTGCCCCTGCTTCAACTTCTGTAACAGAAGAATCGTCTTCTTCATCTAGCAAGACTGAAGAAGCAACTTCTACAGAGAGCTCCTCTAGTGAGAGTCATTCCGAAGAACATGCTGCTAGTGAAGGAACAATTACAGTTCAGGCTGGTGAGGGTGAAGCTGTCTTGGCACAACGTGCAGGTATTTCAATTGCTCAATTAGAAGCATTGAATCCTGGACATATGGCTACAGGATCTTGGTTTGCAAATCCTGGAGATGTGATTAAGACTAGATAGGAGTCATAAATGAAGACGATTCAAATTGCTATCGATGGTCCAGCTTCAAGCGGTAAGAGTACGGTTGCTAAGATTATTGCTAAAAATTTTGGTTATACCTATCTAGATACAGGTGCCATGTATCGTGCGGCGACCTATATGGCTCTGAAACACCAGTTAGGAGTGGAAGAGATTGAGGAACTTTTAGCCTTATTGGACCAGCATCCAATCAGCTTTGGGCGTTCAGAAACTGGAGAACAGCTTGTCTTTGTAGGAGATGTGGATATTACCCATCCTATTCGTGAAAATCAAGTAACCAATCATGTTTCTGCTATTGCGGCAATTCCTGAAGTACGTGAGAAACTAGTTTCTCTTCAACAAGAGATTGCCCAGCAAGGTGGGATTGTCATGGACGGTCGCGATATTGGAACTGTTGTATTGCCACAAGCAGAATTGAAAATTTTCTTAGTAGCTTCTGTTGATGAAAGAGCAGAGCGTCGTTACAAGGAAAATATTGCCAAGGGAATTGAAACAGACCTTGAAACCCTAAAAGAGGAAATTGCTGCGCGTGACTACAAGGATAGCCATCGTGAGACTTCACCTCTCAAACAAGCAGAGGATGCAGTTTACCTTGATACAACTGGACTAAGTATTCAAGAAGTAGTTGAAAAAATTGAATCAGAAGCAAAAAAACGAATGTCCTAGGGACCGTAGAAGCAGGCTAAAGCTAGCCTGCTTCTTTTCTATCAAACTGAACGCATTCCAAACCAGTCTTTTTTCGAGTTTTTTGATAAAATAGTACTATCAATGAAAAGGATGGAAGCATGACTAAGAAAATCGTAGCTATTTGGGCCCAGGATGAAGAGGGTGTGATTGGTAAGGACAATCGTCTGCCTTGGCATTTGCCAGCAGAACTGCAACACTTCAAAGAAACAACTCTTAATCATGCTATCTTGATGGGGCGTGTGACCTTTGATGGAATGGGGCGTCGCTTGCTTCCAAAACGGGAGACCTTGATTTTGACACGTAACCCGGAAGAAAAGATAGATGGGGTTACTACTTTTTATGATGTCCAGTCTGCCTTGGACTGGTATCAGGCTCAAGACAAGAATCTCTATATTCTCGGTGGAGAGCAGATTTTTCAGGCTTTTGAACCCTATTTGGATGAAGTAATTGTCACTCAAATCCATGCTCGGGTGGAAGGAGATACCTATTTTCCTGAGGAGTTTGATCTGTCCCTTTTTGAGACAGTTTCAAGCAAATCCTATACCAAGGATGAGAAAAATCCTTATGATTTTACCATCCAATACCGCAAGAGAAAGGAAGTCTAATGGAACGTAGTATATTTGGTTTTTTCACAGCCATGCTGTGCTTGGTCTGCTTGCTTGCAGGAGCACAGGCTTTTCGTAAAAAGCGCTATGGACTTTCTGTCCTGCTCTGGTTAAATGCATTTACCAATTTGGTCAATAGTATCCATGCTTTTTACATGACCTTATTTTAGATAGAATGACAGTATAGAATAGAACGGAAGGAAATCATGCCTACAAATAGGAATAATGATATGATGGTTTATTGCTCATTTTGTGGCAAAAGCCAAGAAGAAGTACAAAAAATAATCGCAGGTAACAACGCCTTTATCTGTAATGAATGTGTGGAGTTGGCTCAGGAAATCATTCGAGAGGAGTTGGCGGAAGAAGTCTTGGCAGACTTGTCTGAAGTTCCAAAACCAATCGAACTCCTCCACATCTTGAACCACTATGTAATTGGTCAAGATCGTGCCAAGCGTGCCTTGGCAGTGGCGGTTTACAACCACTACAAACGCATCAATTTCCACGATACGCGTGAAGAGTCCGAAGATGTGGATTTGCAGAAGTCAAACATCTTGATGATTGGCCCAACTGGTTCAGGGAAAACTTTCCTTGCCCAGACCTTGGCTAAGAGCTTGAATGTGCCTTTTGCGATTGCGGATGCAACAGCTCTTACTGAGGCTGGTTATGTGGGTGAGGACGTGGAAAATATCCTCCTCAAACTATTGCAGGCTGCTGACTTTAACATTGAGCGAGCAGAGCGTGGAATTATCTATGTGGATGAAATTGACAAGATTGCCAAGAAGAGCGAGAATGTATCGATCACACGTGACGTTTCTGGTGAAGGTGTGCAACAAGCCCTTCTCAAGATTATCGAGGGAACCGTTGCTAGTGTTCCGCCTCAAGGTGGACGTAAACATCCACAACAAGAGATGATTCAAGTGGATACAAAAAATATCCTCTTCATCGTGGGTGGTGCCTTTGATGGTATCGAAGAAATCGTCAAACAACGTCTGGGTGAAAAAGTCATCGGATTTGGTCAAAATAACAAGGCGATTGATGAAAATAGCTCTTACATGCAAGAAATCATCGCAGAAGATATTCAAAAATTCGGTATCATTCCTGAATTGATTGGACGCTTGCCTGTCTTTGCTGCTCTTGAGCAATTGACAGTGGATGACTTGGTTCGTATCTTGAAAGAGCCAAGAAATGCCTTGGTCAAACAATATCAAACCTTGCTTTCTTATGATGATGTTGAGTTGGAATTTGACGATGAAGCCCTTCAAGAAATTGCTAATAAGGCCATTGAACGGAAGACAGGGGCGCGTGGACTTCGCTCCATCATCGAAGAAACCATGCTGGATGTCATGTTTGAAGTACCGAGTCAGGAAAATGTGAAATTGGTCCGGATCACTAAAGAAGCTGTCGATGGAACGGATAAACCAATCCTAGAAACAGCCTAGAGGTGACTATGGAACTTAATACACACAATGCAGAAATCTTGCTCAGTGCGGCGAATAAATCCCACTATCCTCAGGATGAACTGCCAGAGATTGCCCTAGCAGGGCGTTCAAATGTTGGTAAATCTAGCTTTATCAATACCATGCTGAACCGTAAGAATCTAGCCCGAACATCAGGTAAACCTGGTAAAACCCAGCTTCTCAACTTCTTTAATATCGATGATAAGATGCGCTTTGTGGATGTGCCTGGTTATGGCTATGCCCGTGTTTCTAAAAAGGAACGTGAAAAGTGGGGGCGCATGATTGAGGAGTATCTAACGACTCGAGAAAATCTCCGTGCGGTGGTCAGTCTGGTGGATCTCCGTCACGATCCGTCAGCAGATGATGTGCAGATGTACGAATTTCTCAAGTATTATGAGATTCCAGTCATCATTGTGGCGACCAAGGCGGACAAGATTCCTCGTGGTAAATGGAACAAGCACGAATCAGCAATCAAAAAGAAATTAAACTTTGACCCAAGTGACGACTTTATCCTCTTTTCATCTGTCAGCAAGGCAGGGATGGATGAAGCTTGGGATGCAATCTTAGAAAAATTGTGAGGAAAAGAAAATGGCAAAAACAATTCATACAGACAAAGCTCCAAAGGCTATCGGACCCTATGTTCAAGGAAAAATCGTTGGCAACCTTTTGTTTGCTAGTGGTCAAGTTCCTCTCTCTCCTGAAACTGGGGAAATCGTTGGAGAAACGATCCAAGAACAGACAGAACAAGTCTTAAAAAACATCGGTGCTATTTTGGCAGAGGCAGGAACTGACTTTGACCATGTTGTCAAAACAACTTGTTTCTTGAGCGATATGAACGACTTTGTTCCTTTTAACGAGGTTTACCAAACGGCCTTTAAAGAGGAATTTCCAGCTCGTTCAGCAGTAGAGGTAGCTCGTCTTCCTCGTGATGTAAAAGTCGAAATCGAAGTCATCGCAGAGATTGGATAAGCTAGTTGAAGTTTGGTTCTGCCAAACTTCTTTTGATATAAGGAGAAAAAGATGACAAAGAAACAACTTCACTTGGTGATTGTGACAGGAATGAGTGGTGCAGGGAAAACAGTTGCCATTCAGTCCTTCGAAGATTTGGGTTATTTTACTATTGATAATATGCCTCCAGCTCTCTTGACTAAGTTTTTGCAGTTGGTGGAAACAAAGGAAGACGACCATAAGTTGGCCTTGGTAGTAGATATGCGTAGCCGTTCTTTCTTCTCAGAGATTCAAGCTGTTTTGGATGAGTTGGAAAACAAGGAAGAACTGGACTTTAAAATTCTCTTTTTGGATGCAGCTGATAAGGAATTGGTCGCTCGTTACAAGGAAACCAGACGGAGTCACCCGTTAGCAGCAGACGGTCGTATTTTGGATGGAATCAAGCTGGAACGTGAACTCTTGGCGCCTTTGAAAAATATGAGCCAAAATGTGGTGGATACGACTGAACTCACTCCACGTGAGCTGCGTAAAACCCTTGCAGAGCAGTTTTCTGATCAGGAACAATCCCAGTCTTTCCGTATCGAAGTCATGTCTTTTGGCTTTAAATATGGAATCCCGATTGATGCGGATTTGGTCTTTGATGTCCGATTCTTGCCAAATCCCTACTACCTACCAGAACTAAGAAACCAAACGGGAGTGGATGAACCAGTTTATGACTATGTCATGAACCATCCTGAGTCAGAAGATTTCTATCAACATTTGTTGGCCTTGATTGAGCCGATTTTGCCAAGTTACCAAAAGGAAGGGAAGTCCGTTTTGACTATCGCCATGGGGTGTACGGGTGGTCAACACCGTAGTGTGGCCTTTGCCAAACGCTTGGCGCAAGACTTATCTAAGAATTGGCCTGTCAATGAAGGGCATCGCGACAAAGACCGAAGAAAGGAAACGGTAAACCGTTCATGAGAAAACCAAAGATAACGGTGATTGGTGGAGGGACTGGGATCCCCGTCATTCTTAAAAGTCTGCGTGAAAAAGATGTGGAAATCGCTGCTATCGTAACGGTGGCCGATGATGGTGGTTCATCAGGTGAACTCCGAAAAAACATGCAGCAGTTGACACCGCCAGGAGATCTCCGCAATGTCCTTGTGGCCATGTCGGATATGCCTAAGTTTTATGAGAAAGTCTTTCAGTATCGCTTTTCTGAAGATGCAGGAGCCTTTGCTGGTCATCCATTGGGTAATCTCATCATTGCTGGCTTGTCAGAAATGCAGGGTTCGACCTATAATGCCATGCAGTTACTGAGCAAATTTTTCCATACAACAGGGAAGATTTATCCTTCCAGTGACCATCCTTTGACCCTTCATGCGGTCTTTCAGGATGGGACAGAAGTGGCTGGAGAGAGTCATATTGCAGACCATCCAGGCATGATTGACCATGTCTATGTGACCAATACCCTCAACGATGATACGCCTCTGGCCAGTCGTCGAGTAGTGCAGACCATTCTTGAAAGTGACATGATTGTCCTCGGACCTGGTTCCCTCTTTACCTCGATTTTGCCCAATATCGTGATTAAGGAAATCGGGCAGGCACTTTTGGAAACCAAGGCAGAAATCGCCTATGTCTGCAATATCATGACCCAACGTGGGGAGACGGAACACTTTACAGATAGTGACCACGTAGAGGTCTTGCATCGTCACCTTGGCCGACCTTTTATCGATACTGTCTTGGTGAATATTGAAAAAGTGCCTCAGGAATACATGAATTCCAACCGTTTTGATGAATACTTGGTACAGGTGGAACATGACTTTGCTGGCCTTTGTAAGCAAGTTCCGCGTGTGATTTCATCCAACTTCCTTCGTCTGGAAAATGGGGGTGCCTTCCACGATGGGGATTTGATTGTGGATGAATTGATGCGGATTATACAGGTGAGAAAATGAGTTTCACAGTAGCAGTAAAAGAAGAAATCTTAGGTCAACACCATCTGAGCCGGCATGAATTATCTGCCATTATCAAGATGTCTGGCAGTATAGGCCTCTCGACTTCGGGCTTGAACTTGTCAGTCGTGACAGAAAATGCCAAGCTGGCTCGTCACCTCTATGAGTCCTTTCTCCATTTCTATGAAATCAAATCAGAAATCCGTCACCACCAAAGAAGTAATCTTCGTAAGAATCGGGTCTATACCGTTTTTACAGATGAAAAGGTGCAGGACCTGCTGAGTGATTTGCACTTGGCAGACTCCTTTTTTGGCCTAGAAACAGGTATTGATGAGGAGATTTTATCAGATGAGGAAGCAGGTCGTGCTTATCTCTGTGGTGCTTTCTTGGCAAATGGCAGCATTCGTGATCCTGAATCGGGTAAGTACCAGTTGGAAATCAGTTCTGTTTATCTGGACCACGCGCAAGGGATTGCCTCTCTTCTCCAGCAGTTTTTGCTGGATGCCAAGGTGCTTGAGCGCAAAAAGGGAGCTGTGACCTATCTCCAGCGTGCCGAAGATATTATGGACTTCTTGATTGTCATCGGAGCTATGCAGGCGCGTGATGATTTTGAGCGGGTTAAGATTTTGCGAGAAACCCGTAATGACCTCAATCGGGCCAATAATGCCGAGACAGCTAATATCGCTCGGACAGTCTCTGCCAGCATGAAGACTATCAACAATATCAGCAAAATCAAAGATATCATGGGCTTAGAAAATCTGCCAGTGGATTTGCAGGAAGTGGCGCAACTGCGGATTCAACACCCAGACTACTCTATCCAGCAGTTAGCAGATAGTCTCAGCACTTCCCTTACAAAAAGTGGTGTTAATCACAGACTCAGAAAAATCAATAAGATAGCCGATGAACTATAAAACCACGAATCCTAGGACTCGTGGTTCTTTTTTATAAACTAGTAGAGTGTTTTGGTTGTACTTTTTGCTCAGGGTCGATGTAGTTAATGGCATTGTTAACAGCGGTTGGTGCTTCTCCGAGTCCTGTCGCAATCAGATCAATTTTTCCTTCGTAGTAGCAGCAGTCACCGATAGCATAGATACCTGCTTGGCTGGATTCCTGTTTGCTGTTGACAATAATCTTGTGACGGTTGAGGTCTAGACCCCAGTTTTTAAGGTTACCAACAGAAGATTTGAAACCATAGTTGACAAAGAGATGGTCTAGGTCAATAGTTTCTGTTTCATCAGATTTGACTTTTGTGATTTCAAGTTTATCGAGCGTTTTTCCATCTCCAAGGAGTTGGCTAGGGACGAATGGTGTCTTGATGGTCACAGATGATTCCTGTAAGGCTTGGACACTGTGTTCCAAGGCGCGGAAATTATCTCTGCGGTGGACAAGGGTTGTTGGTGCAATTTTTTCAAAAGCCAATGCCCAATCCACAGCCGAGTCTCCTCCACCAAGAATCGTCACTTTCTTACCAGCATATTGCTGGATGTTGGAAACGTGGTAGTGGATATTTTCATAGCCTTCAACGCCTTCTAGTTCCAGCGGACGTGGTTTGAAGGCACCGCCACCCATAGCGATGATAACTGTTTTAGTCAGGTGACTTCCTTTAGAAGTTGTAATGGCAAAGCCTTCTTCTTGTTTTTCAATCTCAAGAACTGTTTCATTGAGGTGAATAGGGGTATCAAAGCCGTCTAGTTGTTCAATTAAGCGGTTGGTCAACTCTTCTCCAGTCAAGTTTGGGAATCCCGGTACGTCTAAAATTTCCTTTTCAGGATAGAGAATGGCAGGTTGTCCACCGAGTTGGGGAAGAGAGTCGATGATTTGGACCTTGGCTTGGCGTAGGTGGGCATAAAAGGCCGCAAAAAGACCGACGGGACCACCACCTACAATGGTAATATCATAGAGTTGAGACATGGTTTCTCCTTTGTTTTTTCTAGTCAGTTTATTTTATCATATTTTTTCTTTAATTTAAAATGAAGTAGGATAGGGGAAAAAAATGCCAGAAAAATGGTATAATAGAAAGGAACGTGTTTGGACAGAGAGGAGACAGCAGATGAACTTTCAACAATTATCCAACCTGCAATATTGGACTAGTTTGTTTTCTAGTCCTTGGAGTATTGCCATCAATGTGTTTGATATTTTGATTGTGGCCTATATTTTATATCGTTTTACAAAAGCGATAGCTGGTACCAAGATTATGATTTTGGTGCGGGGAGTTGTGATCTTTGTATTAGCCCAGGTTGTGGCCAATATCCTTGGTTTAACAACGATTTCTTGGTTGATTAATCAGATTATCACCTATGGTGTCATTGCTGCAGTTGTGATCTTCTCTCCAGAGATTCGGACTGGTTTGGAACGTTTGGGAAGGGCGACAGATTTCTTTTCTACTGCTCAAATTAGTGCAGAGGAGCAAATGATTCGTGCCTTTGTCAAGTCGGTTGAATATATGAGTCCTCGTAAGATTGGTGCTCTGGTTGCCATCCAACGAGTTCGGACCTTGCAAGAATACATTGCGACAGGGATTCCTTTGGATGCCAATATTTCAGCTGAACTCCTTATTAATATCTTTATCCCCAACACTCCCCTACACGATGGTGCTGTGATTATCAGAGAAAATCGGATTGCAGTCACCTCTGCCTATCTACCCTTAACAGAAAGCACAGGGATTTCAAAGGAATTTGGGACCAGACACCGGGCGGCTATCGGTTTGTCAGAAGTATCCGATGCCTTGACCTTCATCGTCTCAGAGGAAACAGGTGGCATTTCTATTACCTATAACGGTGTTTTCAAGCACGACTTGACGATTGAAGAATTTGAAGCAGAGCTACGAGCAATTCTTTTGCCAGTCGTTGAGGAAAAAGTCAGTTTCAAGGACCGTTTGTTAGGAGGTTGGAAATATGAGAAAAAATAGTCTATACATCATTTCATCTCTCTTTTTTGCTTGTATCTTATTCATCTATGCAACGTCAACCAACTTTCAAAATAGTAATACCGCAAGGCAGGTTAAATCAGAAACTTACACCAATACGATAACGAACGTTCCTATCGATATCCGCTATGATGATGACCAGTATTTCATTAGCGGGTTTGCATCAGAAGTTTCAGTGGTATTAACCGGAGCCAATCGTGTGACCTTGGCCAGCGAAATGCAGGAGAGCACTCGTAAGTTTAAGGTAACTGCTGATTTGACGGATGCCAGTGTTGGAACGATTGAAGTTCCCTTGAATATTGAAAATCTTCCAAGTGGATTGACCGCTGTGGCAACGCCTCAAAAGATCACAGTGAAAGTTGGGAAGAAGGTTAAGCGAGATGGGATGATTGTTGTGCCACAAGTTGACCAAAGCCAAATTGATTCGAAACTACAAATTGATAGTGTAACCGTATCAAATGAACGGGTTTCTGTCACAACTGACCAAGAAACATTAGCTAAAATTGATCGTATTATTGCGCTTTTACCAACTAGCGAACGCATAACAGGTAATTATAGCGGTTCAGTACCTTTGCAGGCAATTGACCGCAATGGTGTTGTCTTACCAGCAGTTATCACTCCGTTTGATACAACAATGAAGGTGACTACAAAACCTGTGACACCAAGTTCAAGCACATCAAATTCAACAACAAGCAGTTCGTCGGAGACATCCTCGTCAACGAAAGCAACTAGTTCAAAAACGAATTAAAAATAGGAAAAGGATTTTATAAAAATGGGTAAATATTTTGGGACTGATGGAGTCCGTGGAGAAGCTAACGTAGAATTAACGCCAGAATTGGCCTTTAAACTAGGACGTTTTGGAGGCTATGTTCTTAGCCAACATGAAACGGAAGCACCGAAAGTTTTTGTAGGACGTGATACACGTATTTCTGGGGAAATGCTAGAATCTGCCTTGGTAGCTGGTCTTCTTTCAGTTGGTATTCACGTATACAAACTAGGTGTTTTGGCAACACCAGCAGTAGCTTACTTGGTAAAAACTGAAGGAGCAAGTGCTGGTGTCATGATTTCTGCTAGCCACAATCCAGCCCTTGATAACGGAATTAAGTTCTTTGGCGGCGATGGCTTCAAACTAGACGATGAAAAAGAAGCAGAAATTGAAGCCTTGCTAGACGCTGCGGAAGATACTCTTCCTCGTCCAAGTGCAGAAGGCTTGGGAACCTTGGTAGATTATCCAGAAGGCTTGCGTAAGTATGAAGGCTATCTTGTTTCAACTGGAACTCCTCTTGAGGGAATGAAGGTTGCCTTGGACACAGCAAACGGTGCGGCGTCTACAAGTGCCCGTCAAATCTTTGCAGACCTTGGCGCTCAATTAACTGTTATCGGGGAAACACCAGATGGTCTTAACATCAACCTTAATGTTGGTTCAACTCACCCAGAAGCTCTTCAAGATGTGGTCAAAGAAAGCGGCTCAGCTATTGGTTTGGCCTTTGACGGAGACAGTGACCGTTTGATTGCTGTTGATGAAAATGGCGACATCGTTGATGGTGACAAGATTATGTACATCATCGGGAAATACCTTTCTGAAAAAGGACAATTGGCCCAAAATACAATCGTGACAACTGTTATGTCCAACCTTGGTTTCCACAAGGCCTTGGACCGTGAAGGCATTAACAAGGCAGTCACTGCAGTTGGCGACCGCTATGTTGTGGAAGAAATGAGAAAATCAGGCTACAACCTCGGTGGTGAACAGTCTGGTCACGTCATCTTGATGGACTACAATACAACGGGTGATGGTCAATTATCAGCTGTCCAATTGACAAAAATCATGAAGGAAACTGGTAAGAGCTTGTCAGAGTTGGCTGCAGAAGTAACTATCTATCCACAAAAATTAGTCAATATCCGAGTGGAAAATGCCATGAAGGAAAAGGCTATGGAAGTGCCAGCTATCAAGGCTATCATCGAGAAGATGGAAGAAGAAATGGCAGGGAATGGGCGTATTCTTGTTCGCCCAAGTGGAACAGAGCCCCTTTTGCGTGTCATGGCAGAAGCGCCTACAACAGAAGAAGTGGACTACTATGTTGATACCATCGCAGACGTAGTTCGAGCTGAAATCGGGATTGACTAAATCCTAGAAAACTAGATGAAAATAAAAAATTATGGTACAATAGCTTATAATATTGTAGCCGAGGGAGAAAGACATGAATCTTAAACGTGAACAAGAATTTGTTAGTCAGTATCATTTTGATGCGCGTAATTTTGAATGGGAAAATGAAAATGGAGCTCCTGAAACTAAGGTGGATGTGAACTTCCAATTACTCCAACATGACCAAGAAAATCAAGTGACTTCTTTAGTGGTTGTCTTAAGTTTTATGATTGTCTTTGACAAATTTGTCATTAGTGGAACCATTTCACAGGTGAACCATATCGATGGTCGTATTGTTAACGAACCAAGTGAATTGAACCAAGAAGAAGTGGAAACCTTGGCTCGTCCATGTTTGAACATGCTCAACCGTTTGACTTACGAAGTAACTGAAATTGCATTAGACTTACCAGGAATCAATTTGGAGTTCTAATATGAAATTAGCTGTTATCACAGATTCTTCTGCTTATCTCAGTGCAGAGACCTTGCAAAGAGAAGATTTGTACGTCTTGGATATTCCTGTCAATATTGATGGTGAGGAGTATGTCGAAGGTATTAATCTGACTGCAGAGGAATTTTACCAAAAAATGGCTCAGGCTTCTGAATTGCCTAAGACCAGTCAACCAAGTATTGCAAAGTTAGATGAGATTCTAACTTCGCTCAAAGAACAAGGCTATACACATGTTTTGGGGCTTTTCCTATCTTCTGGAATTTCAGGTTTTTACCAAAATATCCAGTATATGATAGAAGAATATGAGGGCTTAACCATTGCCTTCCCAGACACTTTGATTACAAGTGCTCCTCTAGGTATCATGGTTGAAAGTGTTTTTAAGTGGAAAGACCAGGGCGATGATTTTGCCATCATTCAGGATAAGCTAGCTATTCAGATTAGTCACACATCTGCTTTCATCATGGTGGATGACTTGGACCACTTGGTGAAAGGTGGACGCCTTTCAAATGGGGCTGCTATTTTGGGTAATCTCCTAAGCATTAAGCCAATTCTTTATTTCAACGACCAAGGTGTGATTGAAGTGTACGAAAAAGTTCGTACTGAAAAGAAAGCAACCAAGCGTTTAATTGAGATTATCAAGGAAGCCACAGCTTCAGGCCAATACCGTATCATTGTCATTCACGGAAATGCTCCTGAAAAAGCTGAAGAATTGCGTCAGCACTTACTTGAATCTGGAGTAGGTATGGATGTTTCACTTGCTACATTTGGTAGTGTCATTGGAACACACCTAGGAGCAGGAAGTATTGCTCTGGGTTATATTCCAGTGATTTAGTTGGAACTTTTAGTTTAGTTAGGAAGTTAGCAAATGAACACGCCTGCAACCCTGTGTGAAAAAGATAGTTCTTCCAAGGAGGATGTACTCCTTGATCAGAACTCCTATTTTCACTTTGTGTTCCTACAGGCTTTGTATCTTAGACAGGAGTAGAGATGAGTATTCGAGTAATTATTGCTGGTTTTAAGGGAAAGATGGGTCAGGCTGCTTGTCAGATGGTCTTGGCTGATCCAGACTTGGCCTTGGTAGCAGTTTTGGATCCCTTTGAGTCTGAATCAGAATGGCAGGGTATTCCTGTTTTCAAGGATAAGGCTGATTTAGCAGGCTTTGAAGCGGATGTCTGGGTAGACTTTACTACACCAACTGTTGCCTATGAAAATACACGCTTTGCTCTTGAGAATGGCTTTGCTCCAGTAGTTGGAACAACAGGCTTTACTAGTGAAGAAATTGCAGAGCTAAAAGCATTTTCCCGTACCCAAGATTTGGGTGGCTTGATTGCTCCTAACTTTGCCTTGGGTGCTGTCTTGCTTATGCAATTTGCAACGCAAGCTGCCAAATATTTCCCAAATGTGGAGATTATCGAGCTCCATCATGACAAGAAAAAGGATGCTCCGAGTGGAACAGCCATCAAAACAGCTGAATTGATGGCAGAGGTTCGAGAGTCTATCCAGCAAGGTGCAGCAGACGAGGAAGAGTTGATTGCTGGTGCTCGTGGTGCTGACTTTGATGGCATGCGTATTCACTCAGTTCGTTTGCCAGGCTTGGTAGCCCATCAGGAAGTCATCTTTGGCAATCAGGGAGAAGGATTGACCCTTCGTCATGACTCCTATGATCGTAGCTCCTTCATGACAGGGGTGAATTTGGGAATTAAAGAAGTTGTCAAGCGTCATGAGCTTGTCTATGGATTAGAACACTTATTATGAGATTAACGCAAATGCCTTCTGAATTTCAGAAGGCTTTACCAGTATTAGAAAAAATTAAAGAAGCCGGTTTTGAAGCCTATTTTGTTGGGGGTTCCGTCAGAGATGCCCTTCTCAATCGTCCCATCCATGATGTGGATATTGCGACGTCTTCTTATCCAGAGGAGACCAAGCAGATTTTTCCTCGAACAGCCGATATCGGAATCGAACATGGAACCGTCTTGGTCTTAGATGGGGACGAGGAGTATGAGGTGACTACTTTTCGGACAGAGGATGTCTATGTGGACTATCGTAGACCCAGTGCGGTTTCCTTTGTGCGTTCGCTAGAAGAAGATCTCAAACGCCGTGATTTTACAGTCAATGCCTTTGCCTTGGATGAGACAGGAGAAATCATTGACTTGTTCCATGGTTTAAAAGATTTGGAAAAGCAAGTCTTACGAGCAGTTGGAGTGGCTAGTGAGCGTTTCAACGAAGATGCTTTGCGTATTATGCGTGGTTTCCGTTTTCAGGCCAGCCTTGGCTTTGAGCTTGAGTCAGAAACATTTAAAGCTATGAAGACTTTGACGCCACTTTTGGAGAAAATTTCTGTGGAGCGTACCTTCGTTGAGTTTGATAAACTCTTGCTGGCTCCATTTTGGAGAAGGGGCTTGACTTCCATGATTGAGAGTCAAGCTTATGATTATCTCCCTGATATGGCAGCTAGCCAGGACGAGCTTAATAGACTGTTTGATTTGGAGACTGATTTCACCTTTGAATCTTCAGAGCAAGCCTGGGCTGCTCTACTGTGGGCTTTGGATATTGAAAATGCGCAGCCATTTTTGAAGGCTTGGAAGACCTCACGTCAGTTTGCTAAGCAAGTTCAGGATTTACTGACTATTTTGGACTTGCGTGAAAAGGGAGAATTGAGCAAGCGCGATTGTTATCGCTTTGACTTGGATTTGCTTTTACAGGCTGAAAATCTTCGTCAGGCTCAGGGAAAACCAGTCAACCCACAAGTCATCACAGAAACCTACCAGAGTCTGACCATTCATGACAAGAAAGAAATCCAAATCAACGGTGGTATTTTGATCAAGGAATATGGTTATCAGCCGGGCCCAGACTTGGGAGAGATTTTAACAGAGATTGAATATGCCATTGTCGATGGAGAATTGGAAAATAACCGTCAAGCCATCCATGCTTATCTAAGGGAGAAAAAATGAGAGATTTTATCGTTGAAAAACTAAGTAAATCCATTGGTGACAAGACCGTTTTTAAGGATATTTCCTTTATTATCCATGATCTAGATAGAATTGGTCTGATTGGTGTCAATGGAACGGGCAAGACCACCCTTTTGGACGTCCTTTCTGGTGTTTCTGGATTTGATGGGGATGTCAGTCCCTTTTCAGCTAAGAATGATTACCAGATTGGTTACTTGACCCAAGATCCTGATTTTGATGATAGCAAGACGGTCTTGGATACGGTTTTATCTAGCGACCTCAAGGAAATCCAGCTCATTCGTGAGTATGAATTGATCATGCTCAACTATAGTGATGACAAACAGGCGCGTTTGGAACGGGTCATGGCAGAAATGGACTCTCTCCAAGCTTGGGAAATTGAGAGTCAGGTCAAGACGGTTCTTAGCAAGCTGGGGATTCAGGACTTATCTACTCCAGTTGGAGAATTATCAGGTGGTCTAAGAAGACGAGTCCAGTTGGCGCAAGTCTTACTTGGCAATCACGACCTTTTGCTTTTGGATGAGCCAACCAACCATCTGGACATTGCGACTATTGAGTGGCTGACCCTCTTTTTGAAAAATTCTAAGAAGACCGTCCTTTTTATTACCCACGACCGTTATTTCCTAGACGCTTTGTCAACTCGGATTTTCGAATTGGATCGAGCAGGATTGACCGAATACCAAGGAAATTACCAGGACTATGTTCGCCTAAAGGCGGAACAGGATGAGCGCGACGCGGCTCTTCTTCACAAAAAAGAACAACTCTACAAACAAGAATTGGCCTGGATGCGCAGACAACCGCAGGCGCGTGCGACCAAGCAGCAGGCTCGTATCAATCGTTTCCATGACCTGAAGAAAGAAGTTTCAGGTGGTGCTGCTGAGACAGACTTGACCATGAACTTTGAAACCAGTCGTATTGGGAAGAAAGTCATCGAGTTTCAGGATGTTTCCTTTGCCTATGAAAACAAGCCCATTTTGCAAGATTTTAATCTCTTAGTTCAGGCCAAAGACCGTATCGGAATCGTTGGGGACAATGGTGTTGGAAAATCAACCCTGCTCAACCTGATTGCAGGCAGTCTTGAGCCGACAGCAGGACAAGTGGTGATAGGGGAAACTGTTCGCATCGCCTATTTCTCTCAACAAATTGAGGGCTTGGATGAGAGCAAGCGAGTGATCAATTACCTGCAGGAATTGGCAGAAGAGGTCAAGACCAGCGGTGGTTCTACGACTTCAATTGCAGAATTGCTGGAGCAGTTCCTTTTCCCACGTTCGACGCATGGAACCTTGATTGAGAAATTGTCTGGGGGAGAGAAAAAACGTCTTTATCTCCTCAAATTGCTCTTGGAAAAACCAAATGTTCTCCTCTTGGATGAGCCGACCAATGATTTGGACATTGCAACCTTGACAGTTTTGGAGAATTTCTTACAAGGATTTGCTGGTCCAGTTTTGACTGTTAGTCACGACCGCTATTTCTTGGATAAGGTAGCGACCAAGATTCTGGCTTTTGAGGATGGTAAAATTCGTCCTTTCTTTGGTCATTACACCGACTATCTTGATGAAAAAGCCTTTGAAACAGAGATGGCCAATCAAGTGCAAAAGGCCGAAAAGGAGAAAGTGGTCAAGGTCCGTGAAGACAAGAAACGCATGACCTACCAAGAAAAGCAGGAGTGGGCAAGCATTGAAGGCGATATTGAAACCTTGGAAAATCGTATCGTTGCTATTGAAGAGGAAATGCAGGCCAATGGTTCTGACTTTGGCAAACTGGCTACTCTTCAAAAAGAACTAGATGAGAAAAACGAAGCACTCCTTGAAAAATACGAACGCTATGAGTATCTAAGTGAGTTAGCATGACGGAAGAAAAAGTCATTAAACGTAGTCCTAAGAAAATCATTTGGAACGCTTTGTTTGGCTTTTTTTCAGTGCTTTTCTTCTTGTTACCTCTCTATTATCTCCATTCGTATTCGCAAAAGGGGACCAGACTTCATACGATAAGTCTTTTGTTAATGCTGGTTTTACTTACTTATGCTGGAGTAGGAGTTTATCTGACTTACAGACTTTTAAGCTCAGATAAGGAATATTTGAGATTTACTGTTAAGGGATTTTACTACAAACCGAATCCAAAGAAAGCCAGTCATTTCTATGCTTGGGCTGATGTAGAGGAATTTTCTTTCTCTCGGATTCGAGGGAAGTACAGGGATTCTTATCGGATTGAAGTTTATTTTAAAAACAAGGACAATGTGAAATCCCAATCACTTCTAGCCCTACTGAAGAGAAGGTGTTTCACTTTTCATCAGTCAGTAGATTTGATCATCCCTATCTTTCTACTAGATGTAGTTCTTCCTGAAAGGGTCTATGAGGTCATGAAGTACTATGAAAGAGAATGGCGTATTGAACAAAATCGTCAAGCAGGAAAACAGACAAAACAAGCTTCGAAAACCAAATCTTCCGAACGCTTATAAGATAGTTTAGGTTAAAGAAAATCAATCAAAAAAGCCCTATCCACTGGATAGGGTTACTGTTTGTCTTCTTTTTTGGTTTCTTGATGAAAGATATTTTGCCAAGTTTCGTGGCGGCGCCAGATACTGGTATGGACGATACCATCTAATTCATAACAGATGAGTTTGGTCTTCTGACTGATGGAAGTGATTTGAATGTCCTTGATAGCAGAATTCAACTCTTTTTCGGCTTTATAGGCCTCTTTATCCATCTGCTCTCCATCTTGACGAATATAGACAAAATCATCAGCCAAGAGTTCTTCCAGTTGATTTCCTTGGTCAATCAATTGTTCACGCATGAGCAATTTTTTATAGACATTGTCTAAAATTTCATCCTCAGGGATAGGTGCTGGCTCAATATGAACATCGGTATCAAAGACGCCAAAATGTTCCTCCAGCATAGATTCGACTTGATCCGCGATTTCATGGCTCTCAAAAACAGACAAGTCTGGATTCATCTCCAGCGTGATATCGAGGTAGATGTTGCTACCGTAGGTACGACCTCTTTGCGACTTAACCTTGCTGATTTTGGGAATCTCCATGATGGCCTTTTGATAGTCCTCAAGCAGGCGGTCGTCAAAGCCATCTGAAAGGCTAAAGGAAGATTCGATAAAGATATCATAGGCAGTTTTCAAGATAAAGAAAGTGATGATGATGGCGACCAGTTTATCTACAATGGGATAATTGAAACTGCTAGCTAGGATGGCAATGGTGGTTCCAAGTGAGGTAACAGCATCAGAAAGATTGTCCTTTGCTGCGGCCTTGAGTGCCTTAGAGTTGGATTTCTTACTGAGGCGAGTATTGTAGAGATAAACTAGAAACATAATCGCTGCAGAAATGATTCCAAGAGTTGCACCAAGAGGGTCAATAACCGTTTCTTCATGACTGAGAATCTTTTGAATGGTATCCCTTAGAACATCAAAACCAACATAGAACATGATGATGGAAGTGACCAAGCTAGCCAAATCTTCAATCTTCCAGTGGCCAAAACGGTGGTCTCGGTCAGCAGGCTGGCGTGCCATCCGGATTCCAATCAAGAGGGCCACATTTCCAATGATGTCCGACACGTTGTTAAAACCATCGGCCACCAAACTGGATGAATGGAGGAGGTGCCCAGTTGCTAATTTCGCTGCAGACAAGATCAAATAGGTCGAAATACTGATAATGGCCCCACGCTCAGCCAACTTGAGATTTGAGATAGATTGCTTCATTCAACTTCCTTTCTAGTCATATAGCATTCTACCATTATACTGGTTTTCAAGGGAAAATTCAAATAAGTCATTTTTTACTCTTTGAAAACTTTTCAAAATTTGGTATAATAGTACTACTCAAGGGAGTAGCTGGCAGAAACCTGTGATAGTGTCGTCATTCCGAATTTTATACTGAAAAGTATGCTTTCCGGCACTATCTTAAACAGCGAGACTTGTTATGATTAATAGGTCTCTTTTTGTTTGTCGTGAAAAGATGCGATGAGGGAAAAGAGAGTCTGTTTTGCACACAATGTCAAGGAGGAGACACATGTCAAAAGAACAAAAACGCCAAGCGTTTTACACTCAGAGTCCTGAAGAGGTCTTGAAGGCTGTGGATGCGACCGAGCAAGGTTTGTCATCAAGTGAGGCGGAAAAGCGCCTTGCAGAATTTGGCCACAATGAACTCGAAGAAGGCGAGAAACGATCAATCCTGGTCAAATTTATCGAGCAATTTAAGGATTTGATGATTATCATCCTAGTTGCTGCAGCAATCTTGTCAGTTGTGACTTCTGGTGGGGAAGATATCGCAGATGCTATTATCATCCTAGCTGTGGTTATCATCAATGCTGCCTTTGGTGTTTACCAAGAAGGGAAAGCAGAAGAAGCCATCGAAGCTCTCAAATCCATGTCTAGTCCAGCTGCCCGCGTTCTTCGTGATGGGCATATGGCGGAGATTGATTCTAAAGAATTGGTACCAGGTGATATCGTCGCTCTCGAAGCTGGTGATGTAGTACCTGCAGACCTACGTTTACTAGAAGCCAACTCTCTTAAAATCGAAGAAGCAGCTCTTACAGGTGAGTCTGTGCCAGTCGAAAAAGACTTGTCAGTCGAGCTTACTGCAGATGCTGGTATTGGTGACCGTGTCAATATGGCCTTCCAAAACTCAAATGTGACTTATGGTCGTGGTCTTGGTGTTGTTGTCAATACAGGTATGTACACGGAAGTTGGTCATATCGCTGGCATGCTCCAAGATGCGGATGAGACGGATACACCACTCAAACAAAACTTGAACAACCTTTCTAAGGTCTTGACTTATGCAATTTTGGTCATTGCCCTTGTTACTTTTGTAGTGGGTGTTTTCATTCAAGGGAAAAATCCACTCGGTGAGTTGATGACCTCTGTTGCGCTTGCTGTTGCAGCCATTCCAGAAGGGCTTCCTGCTATCGTAACCATCGTTCTTGCCCTTGGTACTCAAGTTTTAGCCAAACGAAACTCTATCGTTCGGAAGTTGCCAGCAGTAGAAACACTTGGTTCAACAGAAATTATTGCTTCTGATAAGACTGGTACGCTGACTATGAACAAGATGACAGTCGAAAAAGTCTTCTACGATGCAGTCCTACATGACTCAGCTGATGATATTGAACTGGGTCTTGAAATGCCGCTTCTACGTTCAGTAGTCTTGGCTAATGATACGAAAATCGATGTGGAAGGCAACCTGATTGGTGATCCAACCGAAACAGCCTTTATCCAGTATGCTTTGGACAAGGGCTACGATGTGAAAGGATTTTTAGAGAAATATCCTCGTGTGGCTGAGTTGCCATTTGATTCTGAACGTAAGCTCATGTCAACAGTTCATCCACTTGCAGATGGACGCTTCCTCGTAGCTGTTAAAGGTGCGCCAGACCAACTCTTGAAACGTTGTGTTCTTCGTGATAAGGCTGGGGATATTGCTCCGATTGATGAGAAGGTTACAAACCTCATTCACACAAACAACTCTGAAATGGCTCACCAAGCCTTGCGTGTCCTTGCTGGTGCTTATAAGATTATTGACAGCATTCCAGAAAACCTCACTTCTGAAGAGCTTGAAAATGATTTAATCTTTACTGGTTTGATTGGGATGATTGACCCTGAACGTCCTGAAGCTGCTGAGGCTGTTCGTGTAGCTAAGGAAGCTGGAATCCGTCCAATCATGATTACGGGTGATCACCAAGACACTGCAGAAGCTATTGCCAAACGTTTGGGAATCATTGATGCAAACGATACAGAAGGTCACGTTTTAACTGGTGCTGAGCTCAACGAACTATCTGATGAAGACTTTGAAAAAGTAGTTGGTCAATACTCTGTTTATGCGCGTGTATCTCCAGAGCATAAGGTTCGTATCGTCAAGGCTTGGCAAAAACAAGGTAAGGTCGTTGCCATGACAGGTGATGGTGTCAATGATGCGCCAGCTCTGAAAACAGCCGATATCGGTATCGGTATGGGAATCACTGGTACAGAGGTTTCTAAGGGGGCTTCTGACATGATTCTTGCAGATGATAACTTTGCGACTATTATTGTTGCAGTTGAAGAAGGACGTAAGGTCTTTTCAAACATTCAAAAGACGATTCAGTACCTACTTTCTGCCAATACTGCTGAAGTATTAACTATCTTCCTATCAACCTTGTTTGGTTGGGATGTCTTACAGCCAGTTCATCTTTTGTGGATTAACTTGGTAACAGATACCTTCCCAGCTATCGCTCTTGGTGTTGAACCTGCTGAGCCTGGTGTCATGAACCATAAACCACGTGGACGCAAGGCAAGCTTCTTCTCAGGTGGTGTTTTGAGTTCTATCATCTATCAAGGTGTACTCCAAGCAGCTATTGTTATGAGTGTTTATGGCCTTGCTCTTCTTTACCCAGTTCACGTGGGTGACAATCATGCCATTCATGCAGATGCCCTTACTATGGCCTTTGCAACCCTTGGTTTGATTCAACTCTTCCATGCCTATAATGTCAAGTCTGTTTACCAATCCATCTTGACAGTTGGCCCATTCAAGTCTAAGACTTTCAATTGGTCTATCTTGGTATCCTTCATCCTTCTCATGGCAACAATCGTCGTAGAACCGCTTGAAGGTATCTTCCACGTAACCAAACTAGACTTGTCTCAATGGGGAATTGTTATGGCTGGAAGCTTCTCAATGATTATCATTGTCGAAATCGTTAAATTTATCCAACGTAAACTCGGTTTTGACAAGAATGCGATTTAAAAAAAGTCATCTTCGGATGGCTTTTTGTTACAGTTGAGGGAAAGGGCTTGCAGTTATCGGCTTTTGTGCTATAATTGCTATAATATAGTAAAAAGAAAGAGGAGTGTGAGGAAGTGGAGAAGAAAATTGTAAAGGATATCTTATTTTTATCTCAGGTGTCTCAACCGGCAAGTCAAGAAGATCTTTATCTTGCCAAAGATTTGCAGGATACACTCTTAGAAAATCGCGAGACCTGTGTTGGTCTGGCTGCCAATATGATTGGGGTGCAGAAGCGCGTGATTATCTTTAATCTTGGCCTGGTTCCTGTGGTCATGTTTAACCCAGTGCTCCTGTCCTTTGAAGGACCTTATGAGACAGAAGAAGGCTGTTTGTCCTTGACAGGTGAGAGACCGACGACCCGTTATGAAATGATTACGGTGTCCTATCGTGACAGCAAGTGGAAGGAACAGACCATTACTTTGACAGGCTTCCCAGCTCAGATTTGCCAGCATGAACTGGATCACTTGGAAGGACGAATCATTTAGGAGGAAAGCAAATGAAACGAATAGTCTTTGAACTTATTTTTATCGCAACGACCTGGTATATCTTTTTACCGCCTCTTAACCTGACCAGCTGGGAATTTCTCTTTTTCCTCTGTGGGCATTTGCTGGTTGTGGCAATCTTATTTGGCTTTGGCAAGGGAATAAATCTGGTCAAAACAGTTCATGTGCGCCACGGTAAAGCGGAAGCTGCCTTAAATCTAGAGAGTTTCAAAATCAATCGATTAGGGAAAATCCTTTTAGCTTCTATTGGAGGAATTCTTCTCTTAGCTGGTTTAGTTTCCTTGGTGACCTCCAGCATTTTTCAGGCTAAAAATTATGCTAATGTAGTCACAGTTACGGAAAAAGACTTTACTGAATTTCCTAAGACTGACACCAGTAAGGTTCCTATCTTAGATAGAAGTACTGCTGAGAAAATTGGTGACCGCTACTTGGGTTCTCTAACGGATAAGGTGTCGCAATATGTAGCCGCAGATACCTATACCCAACTGACGATTGATGGAAAACCTTATCGAGTGACACCACTAGAATATGCAGACCCTATCAAGTGGTTTAACAATCAAGCAAAAGGAATCGGCGAGTATATCAAGGTGGACATGGTAACTGGAAATGCCAACTTGGTGGACTTGAAGACACCAATCAAGTATTCTGACTCGGAGTATTTTAACCGTGATGTCAAGCGTCACCTACGCTTGAAGTACCCAACTAAGATCTTCAAGACTCCATCATTTGAGGTGGACGATGAGGGCAATCCTTTCTATGTAGCAACGGTTTACCAAAAGCAATTTGGTTTAGCAGTTCCTCGTCCTATTTCAGTCATTATCTTGGACGCCACAAATGGAGAGACCAAGGAATACAGCTTGGCAGATGTTCCGGAATGGGTGGACAGGGTCTATCCAGCTGAGGAAACTATTGAGCAAATCAACTACAACGGCAAGTACAAGGACGGTTTCTGGAATGCCATGATTTCCAAGAAAAACGTGACCCAGACTACCAAGGGATATAATTATTTGTCTATTGGTAATGACATCTACCTCTACACAGGTGTGACATCGGCCAATGCAGATGAAAGTAATCTTGGTTTCATTCTTGAAAATATGCGAACAGGAGAAATAACTAAGTACAGCTTGGCTTCTGCGACCGAAGAATCAGCCCGTGAATCAGCCGAAGGTGCTGTTCAGGAGAAATCCTACAAGGCAACCTTCCCAATCCTCATCAACCTCAATGACAAGCCTCTCTACATCATGGGCTTGAAGGACAATGCTGGTTTGGTCAAAGAGTACGCCTTGGTTGATGCAGTCGAGTACCAAAATGTTATCGTAGCTACTACAGTAGAAGAACTGCTCAGCAAGTACGCCAATAAAAACGACCTTGAATTTGATAATGAAACGACAGAAAGTATTAAGGGTGTGGTAGCAGACCTCAAATCAGCTGTTATCAAGGGCGACACCGTCTACTTCTTTAAAGTTGATGGCAAGATTTACAAGGTTAAGGCCTCAGTATCAGATGACCTTCCTTACCTTGAAAATGGTAAAACCTTCGAAGGTCAAGTAGGAAAAGACAACTATCTCAAGACCTTTAAAGTACAGTAAGGGAAGAGGCTGGGCAAAAACTCAATTTCAGGAAAAAATGAAGTAAATTTTTCCACAATAAAACGCATAGTATCAAGATTTCTCAATTCCTGATACTATGCATTTTTTAATTTTAATGCCTTTTTCCCCAGTCTCTTTTCAGATGAATTTCTTGGTTGTGGCTAAAAAATATGCTACACTATCAATATGAAAATTTTAATCCCAACAGCGAAAGAAATGAACACAGATTTGCCAAGTATCGAAGCTGCTCCTTTAAGACTAGAAAGTCAGGCTGTGCTGGATGCCTTGGCTCTCTATTCTGCTAGTCAATTGGAGAGTTTTTACAAGGTATCAGCAGAGAAGGCGGCGGAAGAATTTCAAAATATCCAAGATTTGAAAAGGCAAGCTGCTCAACACTACCCAGCCTTGAATCTATTTGATGGGCTTATGTACCGCCACATTAAGCGAGACAAACTGAACGATGCAGAACAGGCCTATCTTGAAAATCATGTCTTTATTACTTCGGCTTTGTACGGAGTCGTACCAGCCTTGTCACCCATAGCCCCTCACCGTTTGGACTTTTTGATGAAATTAAAGGTCGCTGGTAAGATTTTGAAGAGCCATTGGAAGCAAGCCTATGATGAGGCTGTGAAGCAGGAAGAAATGATTTTCTCTCTATTGTCATCCGAGTTTGAGACTGTATTTTCTAAGGAAATCAGAGAAAAAATGGTGACCTTCAAATTCATGGAGAATAGAGGTGGTCAGTTGAAGATTCATTCAACTATTTCTAAGAAAGCGCGTGGTGCCTTCTTGACAGCTCTGATAGAAAATCAAGTACAGACGGTGGAGGAAGCACGTCGCTTAAGTTTTGCAGGATTTACCTACCGAGAAGATTTGTCCCAGCCACAGGAATTGGTTTTTGTAAAAGAAGTATAGAAATCAGATAAGAGAAAAAGTCAGCAGAATCATGCTGACTTTTTTGATAACTTATAAAGTATTGGATATATGAATTTCATTTGATAAACAGTTAAGATGATTAACCAAATCCATGATTGACAGATGATTTCGACAAATAAACTTCTTGGTAATTCCTGGAATATAGAAATTAGACACGATGATATCGTAATCTGTCTGATTTAAAATCTCAGGACTTGTTTTCAATTCATCCCAAGTATCGAAGGTAAAGCGGTTATTACAGTAATAGGAAAGCATATCAACAAAGGTAAGGGATATAGCATGGTCAAAGTTACTGATAATCAAAACCTTGATAGGTGGTCGATTTTCTAACAACTGAGTAGAGAGGTTTTCAGCATGGGTCAATAGGGTATACATCAAGTGTTCCAACTGTTCAGGATGGTCATGCTGTCCAATTGCCTGACGATATTGAGCCAGTTCTTGACGTGCACTTCCCATAAAGTCTGGGAAGTAAACTTCGAATTTTTTAATCGTCAATGCTTTTTGTTCAAATAAGATTGGGGTAGAAAAGATTTCCTGTCTTTCAAAGAAAGCAGTGTTGTGTAAATGCCAAATCAGCTCATCGTGGTTAGTAAAAGTAATCTTATATTGTTTTGCTAGACGTTCTAATATTTGACTCAGTAATTGGTAAGAGTGTCTTGCTTCACTGTTATCTTCTATAGAGTTGAAGAATTCTTGAGGATCTAAGAAAATGTTACTTTGAATAAAGGAAATAAAAATTTGTGTAATGATATCTGGAGTGATTTCAAGTTCAAATACTTGAGAAAAATAGCCTAGTATCTCTTCAAAATTTGGAATACTTTCCAAAATAGGGTAGTATTCATCGTAGAAATGATTTGGTAAGTCGATAAAATGACCATTTTTGATGCGGTAAATACTGATAGCTATCATCAGTTTGTACATTCTATAAATTGAAAATCGCATTGGATAATTCGTGATTTTATAGAAGAAGTCAGCAAATTCTGTTAAATCTTCCTCAGGAAGGTCAGGAAAAGGCCAATCTAGGAAATAATAGCGCTCAGAAAAATATTGGGCAAAAAAATAGCGAATATCGATTTCATTGCCACGTATTTCGGATGGAGTAAATGATAGTTCAATTTGGAATTGAGTTGATAGAGTTTTTGTAATATTTCTGCCCAGTCGATAGAGGTTGGCATTACTAGAGTGAAGATTTTCTATTGTTCGATAAATAGGTAGCCCCTCATTAAAAAACAGATACTCTAGTAATTGAAAAGATTGAGAATTAGCAAGAAAATATTGATAAATATCTTCTACACTAGTGTTAACTTCTAAATCTATCATGATTCCGTTAACAGAAGATTGGATGTCAATAGATGGAAAGGCAACACGTAATTCATTTAAATCACTTTTTAAGATTCGTTCTGTACATCCTAATTTTTCGGCTAGTTCATGCAATTTCATCCAATTACGATTCTGAATTAAGGTTTCCATTAAACGTAATTGTCTTTGATCTTTTGTGGATAAAAGGTTTCTCATATGGGTATTATCCTCCTTAATTTATTATATCATTTTTCTGTTTTTAATCAACTATAATGTTAGAGCTAAAAAAATGTTCCGACGATTCAAAAAAAAGAGAATATAATAACTGGCTCTGAAAATCAGAAATACGATATAGTAATTCCTTGGATAGTGTTGATTTATATATTAAATAGTTGTAGAGTAGGAATTATAAAATATTACTTAGGAGTTCAAAATGAAACATTCACATAAGAAATCATTTGACTGGTATAGTATGCAACAACGATTTTCTATTCGTAAGTATCACTTTGGTGCAGCGAGTGTTTTACTTGGTACAGCCTTGGTCTTAGGATCAGCTGCTAATGCTCAAACTGTACAAGCGGATGAAAATGGTTCTGAAAATACAAAGACAGTTAAAGCTGATAAGTTAGATGATTCTGCTAAGATTGTGGAAACGCAAAGTACAAATACTAAGTCAGAGAAGACTTATGCAGCTCCATCTGTTTCAAATCCAGTGGAAGCAACTCCAACTAAATCTGATGAAGCTAAAATGCCAGCAGAAAAAGTTGAAGAAGCTAAAATTCAGAAAGAAGAAGTATCTTCTAAAAATGCTGTTGATAAGTCAAAATTATCAGCGGCTCTTTCGCGTGCAGAAAAATTGGAGATTAAATTGTACACTGAAGAAAGTGTAAAACGTCTTCAATCTAGTATTCAATCTGCTAAAGTATTACTAAACAGAGCAAATGTGACAGAATCAGAATTATCTCAAGCAGAGTCTGAACTTCAAGCTGCAGTTATTGCTTTGGAACTTAGAGGGGCGACTACGACTAAAGTTACTGATAAAACTGAAGTAGTGAGTAAAATTGAATCTGCTGAAAAGAAAAATGCAGAATCAAAAGTAGCTGAACAAACTTCTGAAGTAGACAAAGAGTCAGAAGAAAAAGATAAAATTGCCTTAAAACCTGTAAAGGGGCTTCGAGTTGAAGATGCAAAGGCAAATAAAAAAGGCGGGTGGAATATTCCGTTAGATCAAGAAGCACGCTTAAGATTAAAGAGTGCTATTGAGGCTCATGCCGCACAAGGTAGTTCGCGTCGTCGGAAACGTGCTATCGGAGATTTGGATTATACCTTCAAGAAAGTTATGACTCCAGTTAACCCAGGTTTCTACGCAGATGCCAAGAGTGTTGATGAGTTAACAGTTAACCCAGACTATATAAATGAAACAGTTGTCAACGTTTGGTATAAAGACTTAGGTTATATCAATTTAGTCGACAAAGATGGACATTACATCAATTCAAATGGTGAAGTAGTAGAAAATAAAGAAGCAGCTGTCCGTAGACAATACAAAAATGATTTTAATGACACAACAAGAGCAGATGTTACTGAAATTCCTCAAGTACCAGTTGGTTGGAAAATTAGTGACAACCAATCTATTCACGGATATAATGCAGAAACAAAAACTATTGATCCAAACGACGATAATGATTTAGATGCTGTTGGTGCAGACTCTAATGTGGTCATTGAAAAAGAAAATCAAAAAGCTGTTATCCGTTATGTAAGTACTAATGGTAACCGTGTTCTCACAACAGATGAAGTGACAGGTAAGTCAGGTGAAGCCATTGCCTACAGCACAACAAGTCAAATCACAGAATTCAAGAAACAAGGTTATAAGCTTGTCAGCGATGAATTCACAGCGGGTGGTGCGAAGGTTTATGACTACGATACAGCACGTGACCAAGTCTACACTGTAACCCTTTCAGAACGTGTTGAACCAGTTAACCCAGATAACCCAACTCCACAACCAAACACACCAGTCAATCCAGGACAACCAGATAGCCCACGTTGGCCAGGAACCGTTGAAAACTTGGACAACAAGGAAAGTGTTAGCCGTACCATCCATTATGTTTACGAAGATGGAAGCAAGGCTAAGGATGATGTAGTTGAAACACTTACCTTCAAGCGTTGGAGTCGTATTAACTTAGTGACTGGTCAAATTTTCTTCCAAGACTGGACAACCAATGATGATACGTTTGATAAAGTGGTATCACCAACCATCGCCGGTTACACAGCAGATAAATCAGAAATCCCAGCTGTAAGTGGAGTTCAAGCGAAAGACCAAGACCGTGTTGAAACAGTTACTTACCGTAA